>JBFHEW010000517.1:0-2836 GCA_041583955.1 Bacteroidia bacterium
CATTGCCGATAACAACGAAGGGAATGTATTGGCCAACTATACGTATGTATTCAGCACCGGTGCCCATCTTGATAGCATGCAGGTGAAAGGCAAAGTGGTAGATGCCATGACGGGCGAACCCGAAGGTGGTGCGCTCGTAATGCTCTATAAGGACCACGATGAAGCCTTGCCGCGCGATACGATCCCAGATTATTTCACACGGTCCACGAGTGACGGCTCATTCCTCATAAAGCATGTAGGCGATCAGCCTTACAGGATTTTCGCCCTGAAGGACGAGAATGCCAATTACAGGTTCGATGTGCCTGCAGAGAAGATCGGGTTCATAGACTCATTGATCCTGCCATACTCACCTGCGGTCGCCCCTGTTGCCGACACAACGGCTTCCGATTCCACCGTGGTTGAAGCTGCTGCAAACGATTCCATAAGTCCGCTTAAAAAAATGGGAGGACCGCCCATCCCGAACTATGAGATGCGCATGTTCGTAGAAACCGACACTTCTCAATTCTTGAAGAAGAGCTATTGCGAATACTTCGGGAAATTGGTGTTCGTTTACAATCGGCCGGTCAAGGATCTCCGTGTTGAAATGCAAGGCGCTTCGTTCAAGAAACAGTGGATGATCGCAGATCACAGCCCATCTGGTGATACCATTACCGTTTGGACCACCGTTCAGGTTCCGGACACGCTGAACCTGGTGCTTGACGTTGGGAAGACAGAAAAAGACACCGTGCAGTTGGTAATGAAGGAGCGGACAGAAGAAATAGAGGCCTCAGGCGGCACATCCGGTAAAGGAGCCATGAGAAAGGCAAAAGAGAAATTTGCCCTCAAGGCCGCATGGTTTCCACCAAAAGGTCGGTCGCCCAAACCTCAAACACCCCTGTCCATCATCATGAATCACCCGGTCATCGGTACAGACCTTTCTCGCATGAAGCTGTACGAAGATTCCACTCGGGTGAAATTCGATATCAATTCGAGCGACCCGGCCCTGCGGAAGTTCGACATCAGCTACCCGTGGGTAAAAGGCAGAAATTACCGGCTACTGGTGCTCGATAGTGCCTTTACAGACATCTATCAGCTGTGGAACGACACGATAGAGACAACGTTCGTGGGAATTGATAAGGAAGCCTATGGCGAACTGAGCCTGAAGATCACCGAAGCACCTCGTACACCACTGATAGTTGAGTTACTGAACACATCGAATGTGGTACTGGACCGAAAACCGACCTCCGGAGCCGGTGTCATTCCGTTCGTTCGGTTGGATCCCGGAAAATATCATGTAAGAGTGATCACCGACCTGAACGGCAACGGAACATGGGACAGCGGTCTGTACGCGGAAAAGCGCCAACCCGAACCGATAAAGACCATCCAGAAAGACTCGGAAGTACGTGCCAATTGGACAATGGAACTGGAGTGGAATCCGAACGAGGATGAATAAAGCATTTCCGTTAGCATATATTTGCCGATCCATTCTTCTCTCCATGCGAAAATTCTGTTCGGTCCTTCTGTTGATACTCATGGCTGGAATGTGCGTTGCACAGGAGACGTCCAACGAAACGGTGGCAGACAAGAAGCCGCCACAGAGACGCAAACCACCTCGAAAGGAAATGATCCTTTTCAACCTGAATTTCGATGGATGGATCGGCACACCTTCCACCGTCAGTTCAAAGTGGTTTGCCTCCAGAGGTGTTGACGTGGCCATTGTATACGATCAGGTATTGGCCAAAAGTCTTTTCAGCGTTGCCGCGGGTGTCGGGTTCAACTCGCATAACATCCACATGGAGGGCTTTCCGATAGAATACCCGCTTGCCTCAGGCTCCACTTACACCAAGTTGGATCCGTCCTTCTTCGAAGACATGAACGTGACAGTGAACAAGCTTTCAACCAATTTCATCGATATTCCTTTTGAGGTGCGTTTCCGTTCGAAACCGCACAAGAACGGTAAGCGTATCGCTGCTTCGGTAGGGTTCAAGATCGGATGGTTGGTACAGAGCCATACCAAAACAAAGACAGACGAAGATCTTATCTATCAAGGCATCAACTTCCGTGATAAGATAAAGACCTACGACATACCCAACCTCACCAAATTCAGATATGGCGCAACCGCCAGGGTGGGATACGCCAACTTCTATCTGAGCTTCTTTTACTCACTGACACCGCTGTTCAAAGACGGAAGAGGAACCGAAGCCACTCCGATATCGGTTGGAATCGGGTTCAGTCCTTTCTAACTTTAGGCATGTCTTTTACCAGAATTGCAGTTCTCCTTTCGGTGACTGCGCTATTGGCCGGCTGTGTGCTTCCGTTTCCGAAGGGAACCGAGGTCCATCAGAATCAAAGCTACGGGGCGCATCAGCGCAATAAGCTGGACGTGTTCCTTCCTGAACAACGCGATACGTCTACAGAAACGGTAGTTCTGATACATGGCGGTGCATGGGTTGCCGGAGACAAGGCAGGCGAAGAACTCAAAGGCATCAGGAACCGATTGCTCGGGTCGGGATTTGCTGTTGCAAGCATGAATTACCGCTATGCCTGTGGCGATCATCTAAAACAGATGGAAGATGTGGGCAATGCCTTGCAACACCTATCAGAAAACGCTGCGCAATGGAATATCAATTCTCAACGTTTTGCCCTGCTCGGGTTCAGCGCAGGCGGCCATTTGGCCCTGTTGCATGGCCATGCCTTCAATCAGAACGGACTGGTGCGGACGGTGATCTCAAATGTAGGCCCGACCGACCTGACCGATCCACTGTTGCACCAATCACTTGCCAGCTATGGCATCATGTACACCTTGGAGCAACTTCTTGGGGCCACCTACGCTGAAGATTCTGCCCTCTATGCACAG
>JBFHEW010000518.1:0-2829 GCA_041583955.1 Bacteroidia bacterium
GGCCTTACTTGTATAACGGAGGTGAAAGAAACTGTTTCCTGCCATTTTTTGCGCCAGCGTGTTCTCAAATGCAGTGATCATTCCGGCATGAAAGAAGAAGAACGAGGAATCGTCAAGCATGTCTCTTGTAAATGCGGATGTCAGTTCCAGATCGAGGTTGAGTTTCAACGCTGCATTTTCAAGCAATAGCCGGTTCAACCCTGAGGCGTTCTCCAGACAGTGTCTGATATCGCGTACGATCGCTTGCTCTATGCGTGTGCGGTAATCTTCGGGAAGCCAAGGAATCAACCGTGATACGTGATAAAGAATGAGTTCGGTAGTAGGGTAGTTAGGCGCAGTGTGAAAGGGGCTTGAGACGTGCTCGCCATTCATTATCGACTCCGTAATGAATTTCAGCGTATCCGTGTCGTACTCGTTCAGATCATGTTTGAAGTGCTTCAGGATGACGCACATCAGGTTGCTTAACACGCATACGTCAAATTCGATATACATGGCCTTCCCGAAAAACGTGGAGTAACATTTCAGGTCACGGTATTTTTCTTTCGGATTGAATGCGCGTTTGTATGCAAGGTTGGCATGCAACTTCAGTTTTTCGCGCAGTTGTGCCACTCGTTCTTTCGAAGCGCCCTCTGTCAGATACACCAGGGACGTATCATCCACATCGTCAGGAATCTTGAAATGATTGAAACGGTGCATGAGCATACCATTCGGGAAATGGCGACTTGGCATCGTCTGCCAGAAATTGTAGGTGTCCAATCCATCCTTGTTTCTGAATAGATGATAGACGGATAGGGCATTGGCAGCGATGTCGTTCACCAATCGCTTCTCCGCATCGCTCATCCTATCTTTCAGTTGTTGTAGAATATGAACCACTGAGGCGGTAAAGAAAAGATTGTCATCTTCTCGCGAATAGGGCAGTATCTGGTGGTACCGTTGCGAGGGGAACAGTCCTTTCGGATAGATGGGGTCGGACCTGAGCTGAAGCGCCTTCAGGTCGGAAAGCAGTGCCTCAACCGTGCAGGAATCCATCTTTTTATCCGATCGCGACATCGGATGCAAGGTAATGCAACATCGCTTTTAATGAACAGCGGCCACTACACTTGTTTCAGGGTATTCCATGATGGAAGCTGAAACAGGTTCAGTATCACGGATACTATTTGATGTATCTGAAATCGTGACCACTCTTCAGTTGAAGGAGGGTGTCGTAAATGAGCTTGATAACGTTATCAACATCATCTTTATGCACCGATTCAACAGTGGTGTGCATGTACTTGAGTGGAAGCGAGATGAGCGCAGAAGCCACTCCTTCTCCCGAATAGGCGAAGGCGTCCGTATCGGTTCCGGTGGCACGTGTGGCTGCGGCACGCTGAAACGGTATCTTGTTCTTCTGTGCAGTCTGCACGATCAT
This sequence comes from Bacteroidia bacterium, assembly GCA_041583955.1. Classification (GTDB taxonomy): domain Bacteria; phylum Bacteroidota; class Bacteroidia; order UBA10329; family UBA10329; genus UBA10329. The sequence continues at coordinate 1,409 of JBFHEW010000518.1, forward strand.
ATCGAGCAGGTTGTTCTGAACTGCTGGTCCATAGGTCAGCACAGGGCCTTTTCCAGCAGTTAGGTCGCCTTGGGTCTTCTTCTCATACATCGGTGTCTGCGTGTCGTGGCAAACATCCGTGATGATAGCTACATCGGGCTTTATCCTTCTCGATATCATTTCGGCACCGCGTAATCCTATCTCTTCCTGAACTGCATTCACGATGTAAAGTCCGAAAGGGAGTTTCTTCTTTTTCTCCTTAAGTATACGTGCCACTTCAGCGATCATGAATCCTCCGATCCTGTTGTCCAATGCTCTGCCTACCACATAGCGGTCATTGAGAATGGTCATTTCGTCTTCAAACGTGATGACAGAACCTACATGTATCCCTTTTTCCTCAACTTCTTCTTTGGTGTTGCAGCCCGTGTCAATGAAGAGGTTTTTCAGACTTGGCGACTCTTCCTTGCTGGCATCCCTTACATGTATGGCCGGCCAACCGAATACGCCCTTTACAATTCCCTTTTTCGTATGGATATTGACACGCATGGATGGTGCGATCTGATGATCGGAGCCACCGTTTCTTCGTACATAGATCAATCCTTCGTTGGAGATGTAATTCACAAACCAGGATATCTCGTCAGCGTGAGCCTCTATCACCACCTTGTACTCTGCCTTCGGGTTAATGATCCCTACGGCAGAGCCATAGACATCGGTGTAATACTCATCGATGTACGGCTTGATATAATCCAACCAAATCTGCTGCCCCGAAGACTCAAAACCCGTGGGTGATGCATTATTCAAATAGGTTCTGAGGAAATCTAGGCTTTCGCTACGCATATCTATGAGTTTGTTCTACTGAATTTGCGCAAATATAGCGCGGGGTGTTAGAATAAAAAAAGCCTTCTCAAATGAGAAGGCTTTGGTGACCCGACTGGGGCTCGAACCCAGGACCCTAACATTAAAAGTGTTATGCTCTACCAGCTGAGCTATCGAGTCGTGCTTTTTAAAAGCGGTTGCAAATATATATTCTTGGGTTTGGAAAACCAACCTAAACAAGGCTTTTATCAATTAACTGTTCAAGTGATTGTTAATCAGGTGGTTAAATCACTTTTCAACCCTGATGGAGTGCCCCATTTTATCCCTTTTCGTCTGCAGATAGAAGCGATTGTGCTCGTTCGCATCAATTTCAATCGGCACATTATCCACTATTTGAAGACCGTAACCGATAAGTCCTGTGCGTTTCTTAGGATTGTTGCTCATCAGTTTCATCTTGCTTACGCCAAGATCGCGAAGGATCTGTGCTCCGATGCCGTAGTCGCGCTGGTCCATATCGAAGCCTAGCGCCAGGTTGGCCTCAACGGTGTCCATTCCTTGTTCTTGCAGTTCGTAGGCCTTCAGTTTATTCAGTAGGCCAATGCCCCGTCCTTCCTGATTCATGTACA
>JBFHEW010000519.1:0-2826 GCA_041583955.1 Bacteroidia bacterium
CTTACCAGCCTCGTTACAGTGGAAGCGTGCAATGCTTCGGGCTGTACCAGCACCATCACTTCCGGACTGAGCTATCAGGATTGCGGTGCGTACATCGACCTCATTGCCAACTACAATTCGCCAATTGACAGTGCCATTTGGGACCTCGGGAATGGAGATGTGGTGTTCGACAACGGCAGCGGCATTCCTACGCAATTCTATGCAGGCGGATCTTACTTGGTGCAGTTGACAGCCTATCACACGGGCGGTTGTGTAAGCACAACGAGTTATTCCATTATTCTGCTTACTGATATTGATGTTGAGATCAATGTAGGCGATACCATCGCCTGTGCCGGACAGTTGTTCGTGAATGCAACTGCAACAGGTGGTGGAGGTCAATACACTTACTATTGGCCGAATTCGGGAAACACCACCCCCAATGCGGTTATTTCCGTTACCTCCAACCAATGGGTTACCGTAGAGGTGACCGACACCTACACGGGCTGCACTGCTTACGACTCTGTTTATGTATATGCCAATCAGCAGATAAATGAAACGGTGGAAATGTGCGTGCCGAGCGTGCTGTTGGAGGTTGATCCAGGCAGTATGGTTTACAATTGGAGCTACACGGATGAGTTCGGCAATACAACGCAGCTACCGCAACAAACGAATCAGCTTGAAGTGTCCCTTCTGGGAACTTATACTTGTTTCACCTACAGTTCCGGCTGTCTTACGGTTGAGCACACGTTTGAAGTGGTTTTATGCCCAACCGTCTGTACCAGCGATTTCATTGCTGTACCCAATGCGCAGCAGTGCGGAGCGTTATATGATTTTGCCGGACAGAATTTCAGTTCGCAGGTAGACAGTGTACGGTGGGATTTCGGTGACGGCACCACTTATGTGGACGGAGGTTCGGGTACACTTCATTTTTATTCCGGAGGTGTTTACACCGTCACCATGACCGCCTATCATTCGAGCGGTTGCGTGAGCAGTTCTTCCCAGGTGCTTACTGTTGGTTCGGGGCTTTCGGTTCAGCTCATAGAAGACACCGTTGCCTGTAACGGAACGCTTTTCCTCAGTCATACCATTTCGGGAGGCAGTGGTAACTACACCTACAGCTGGTGGCCTTCTGCCTTGATGAACGATCCCAATGCGGCCAACCCCCAAATGACCGTGCAATACGACACGTGGGTCGATCTGATGGTCACGGACGCACAATCGGGCTGTGTAGCGTACGATTCCATGTATGTGTACGCCAACGAGGCCATCAACGAAACACTTCAACTTTGTGCTGATAGTGTGGAGCTGGTGGTGAACGCGGGGTCCATGGTTTACAACTGGTCGTACACGGATGTGCTCGGTAATACCTCCCAGTTGCCTAATGCGGTGAATGGAGTTTGGGTTGATGCGCCCGGAACCTATGCTTGCTTCACGTACTATTCCGGCTGCAATACGGTTGTCCATTATTTCGAGGTGGAGGAATGTGTTTCGCAGAACGATGAGGTTTGGCCAGGCGATGCGAACAGTGATGGTATCGTTACCAACTCGGATGCCTTGTATCTGGGGTTGGCCTTCAACCAAAGCGGTCCTATCAGGCCTGCAGCCACACTCAATTGGGTGGGGCAACCTTGTCCAGATTGGACATTCAATTTCGCGGTGAATAACGTTAACCTCAAACATGCTGATTGCGATGGGAATGGCATCATCAATTTCGATGACACGCTTGCCATCGACTTCAATTACCTCAACACACACAATAAGTTTGAAGCTGAGTTGGAAGGTGGAAACCCACCCATCTGGATCGAAGCAATGCCCGACACTGTTGGACTTGAACAGGCCATCGACATCCACATTCATCTTGGAACGGCTTTGCAGCCTGTGGACAGTCTGCATGGAGTGGCTTTCAGCCTTACGTTTCCGGAGTATGCGCTTTCTCCGAACGGCCTTCATATCGATTTTGACAATTGTGTGCTTGGTTCGGCCGGAAACGATGTCATCGCGTTTCAAAAGAATCTGTTCAACGATGGAATGATCGATTTCGCCATTACTCGGAACACGCTGCAGGATTTCCAGGGATTCGGACCTATCGTCCACGTTCGGATCGTTACAACCGATAACCTATCCGGGGTGCATGATGTGGCATTGGGGATAAGCGGAGTGGAGGCCATTACCGCTTCACAGACAAACGTGGCACTCAGCGCCATTGGCGATACCGTTATCATCGACCCCGACAAGGTCGGTATTGACGAAGTAGCACTGGCCAATGTGCTCCTGTTCCCGAATCCGGCTACCGATGTCGTTAACCTTACCGGGCTTGTTGGCAGTGGTACGGTGAGGATCCTGAACGTGATGGGGCAGGAAACAGTGATTGCTCCGTTCCAAAACGCGGACAGGATAACGCTCGACCTTTCCGACCTTGCTTCAGGCGTTTATCTGGTGCAGGTAAGCTCAGGGTCTGCCATCGTATCCAGACAATTGAGGTTGATACGTCCTTGATTGTCCCAGCATTGAATCAAAACGAAGGGCCCGAATACCGGGCCCTTCGTTTTTTGCCGCTGTCCGGTTCCAAAGCAATAGAACCTTTCAATGACTTGGAGTGTATGGGAATGGCGTTGAGCGCCACCGTGTGAGAGATGGGAAAAGTGCCGAACGTTAGAAAACAACCACGCTATCCAAATAGGCCGAAGCGCTGGATAGTTGCACAAGGCCAAGACCTCGTTTGTAGTAGGAGCTGGAACCTGTTCCGCCAGAGTAAGATACCACTTTCAGAAGGCCCGTATACGAACATCCGTTCTGAGAATTCAACGATTCAGATACACTTTCGATCACAATGGAGTCGGTGGCTGC
>JBFHEW010000520.1:0-2820 GCA_041583955.1 Bacteroidia bacterium
ACCACCTTGGCAAAGGCACGAGCGGTATCCGAAGAAATGTTTCCCAACGGAACACGCACGAAAACCCCGAAGAAACCTTCCTGTTTCTGCTCAAAAACATTTGTTTTCAGCCAGTTGTCGTAGTGCTCGCGGTCTTTGATGCGGGCGGTAAGCACCGTTCGCGATTTTGGTGGTTCAGGCGTGATGACCGCGTTTCGGTCAACCCACACCTCCTGATCCTTCAAGGCCGGATACTCAGCCTCTATCTGCTTCATCAGTTCTTCCAGTCCCACATCCTGAAGCAGGTATTTGAACCGCGCCTTGTTCCTGCGATTCCGCTCTCCGTAACGGTCGAAAATGCGCAGCGTGGCAGCCGTGAACGGTATGATCTTCTCCTCTTCGAGAAACTCGAAAGCGGTCAATGCCAAATGAGGTTGCGCGCCCAATCCACCACCAATAAGCACTTTGAAACCACGCTTTTCACCTTTCAGAACAGGAATGAAACCGAGGTCGTGGATGAGCGTGAAAGACGAGTCCTTTTCGCTTGATGCAAAGGCGATCTTGAACTTTCGTCCCATTTCCTGGCAAATGGGGTTACGCAGAAAATATTCGAACATCTGTTGTGCGTAAGGCGACACATCGAACGGTTCTTCCGGGTCGATGCCTGCTTTGTCGGAAGCGGTGATGTTACGCACCGTATTGCCGCAAGCTTCGCGAAGCGTGATGTTGGATTTCTCGAGTTCGTGCCAGAGTTCGGGTGTTCGGTCCAAACTCACATAATGGATCTGAATGTCCTGCCGTGTGGTGGCGTGTAGCGTGCTGCTGGCATATTCATCCGAAATGTCTGCGATCTTGGTCAGTTGTTCCGCGGTCATTCTCCCGTAAGGGATCTTGATGCGGATCATCTGCACGCCCTGCTGCCGCTGACCGTAAACGCCACGCGCTAGGCGCAGACTTCGGAATTTCTCCTCATCCACCTTTCCTTCTTTGAAGAGGCGGATCTTCTTTTCCAGGTCAAGAATGTCCTTCTCAACCACTGGGTTCTCTAATTCTGTTCTGAAACTTTGCATCTATTTGGGGTTTTGATTTTTGTGCATTAAAAAAGCCCTTCCACGCTTGGTAGAAGGGCTTTGTACGATTGAATTGAATGTACCATCACCACCTCCACCTCTCGGTAGACATACAGCAACAGCACATCATTCTATTTACTTGACTCATTGTTTTTACGTCATAAAAAAAGCCCCTCAGTTGTCTGAGAGGCTTGTAGTTTTCTGTTCGTTCATCCAATAAACGCCTCAGCCTCTCCACGAAAATGCACAGCAACAGCACATGCCGTTGTTCATCATTTTCATATCAGACTTGATTGCTTTCATTGACTGGCGCCAAATGTAGGATCCGATTCTTTAAATAGCAATACCAATGGTGCTTTTTTATTCTTTCCCCTTCAAAAAGTCGGTAAGCAGGCGCGAAACGGTCGCTGTTTCCACCAGAAAACCATCGTGCCCGAAGGGAGAGGAGATGATCTGCAACTGCCCATTCGGAATGTGCGTGGCAATGAATTCCTGTTCGGTGGTAGGGCAGAGGATATCGCTATCGACACCAATGACCAATGCGTTGGCCTTTATCTGCGACAAGGCATTTTCGACCGATGTTCTGCCTCGGCCCAAGTTATGGCTGTCCATGGCCTTGGATAGCAGCACATAGCTCTGCGCATTGAAACGTTTCACCAGTTTCTCGCCTTGGTAACGGATGTACGAAGTAGCCTTGAAACCCTCCAACTTCTCTTCATTGTCTTCCTGCGTGTGCCCGAACGCGTGGTAGTTCCTATACGTCAGCATGCCGATGCCGCGCGCGGCTTTCAGTCCGTTGGCGCCTGCGTTTGGTGTTTCATCCTTCCAGGTAGGGTCGGCTTCTATGGCCAAGCGCTGTGCCTCATGAATGGCAATTTCCCAGGCAGATGCTTTGGCGCTTGTTACGAGCAGACAGAGGTTCTCAAAAAGGTTTTGGTCAGCAATTGCCCATTCCATCAATTGATAGCCGCCCATGCTACCGCCCATGCCCAACGCGATCTTCTTCACACCCAAATGCTGTTGTAGCAACCGGTGGGCATTCACCATATCGCGTATCGTCACCATCGGGAACGAACCGAAGAAAGGCTTCTCTGTTTCGGGGTTTTCAGTCAACGGACCGGAACTTCCGTAGCACGAACCAAGGATGTTGGCGCAAACGATGAAATACTTGGCAGGGTCGAATGGTTTTTCCTCACCGAACAGGCCGCTCCACCAATCGGCCACATCGGAGTTGGCCGTCAACGCATGGCACACCCAGATCACGTTATCGCCCGTGACGTTCAATTCGCCATACGTGTGGTAAGCAATTTCAATGGTGGGTAGAATTGCTCCGTTTTCGAGTGGAAAAGGTTGGTTATGAATGTACTTTTGAAGTGCCATGCCGCTGCGGCAAATATCGCAAAGCTTGAAAGGTTACAAATTATGAATACTGCAAGCAGTACGAATATGACGAATGCGCGCTCTCTGAATATTTGATAACCTCGAAGTATTCGCATATTCGTACCCAACAGTAATTCGTAACCATATGAAAATCACACTCAAAAGACTCAATGACGCCTACCACATGCAGGCCACCAACGAAACAGGTAATTCGATAGAAATGGACGGGTCACCGAAGATCGGTGGCGATAACCTTGGCGCCCGACCCATGGAAGTGCTGCTGATGTCGTTGGCAGGATGCAGCAGCATTGATGTCATTTCCATATTGAAGAAAATGAAGCAGGATGTGACTGACTATGATGTGGAAGTAACGGCCGAGCGGAGAGAGGAG
>JBFHEW010000521.1:0-2814 GCA_041583955.1 Bacteroidia bacterium
AAAAAGCTTCAGGAACAATTTACCATACCGCTCACAGAGGTGGTGGGGCGTAAGCTGTATGTCACCGATTTCGGTAAGGAAATAGCCGTGGCAGCCGAGCGTATCCTGAACGAGGTGGACGCAATCAACTACAAGACCATCCAATACAAGAACCAATTGGGTGGCCGGCTGAAGATCTCGGTCGCCTCCACAGGTAAGTACGTGATGCCCTACTTTCTGGCAGACTTCATGCATAAGCATAAAGGGGTGGACCTGGTGATGGATGTGACCAACAAGACCTTTGTAGTAAAGAGTCTTGAGCAGAACGAAGTGGATTTCGCATTGGTATCGGTGATTCCGAACGTACTGAAGACAGACAGCTTGCAGCTGCTACAGAACAAGCTTTTTCTGGTGGGCAGCCCCAAACTGGAAGGAGACCACCTGGCAGACAAACGCAAATTGTTCGAGGATCATCCGCTGCTGCTACGCGAGCCCGGTTCTGCCACCCGAAACGCGCTCGAGGATTTTATCCGTACCAACGACCTACACGTGCTGAAAAAGGTGGAGCTGACCTCCAACGAAGCGGTGAAACAGGCCGTGATTGCCGGCTTGGGATACACCATCATGCCGCTTATCGGAATAAAGAACGAACTGAAGAATGGCGAATTGGAGATCATTCCATTCAAAGGACTTCCCATCGTAACGCAATGGAACCTGATCTGGTTGAAGGCCAAGAACCTATCGCCTGTGGCCATGGCGTTTCTCGAATACCTGAAGGAGGAGAAGGAAGAAATTGTAAGAACCACCTTCAGCTGGTACGAGCAGTACGCTGCGTTTGAGCAACGGACATGACGGGCGCGTGCTGCAACATCAACACTGTTTTGTGCAACCAAATGGAAATAGCCATGAAACCATATGCAACATTTCAATGTGTGGAACGTATTGCCCCGCCATTAGATTTGCCAGCTTGGATGTAACAGGATCATGAAACGAAAAACCTATAAAAGGACCAAGAAGTTCTTGGCGTATATGGACTATGTCATTCAGGTCAATACGCTGCTGCTCATTGTAGGTGCCGGCATTGTGCTGTACCATTTTCAGCATCAGTTCCAAGAGATACGCGACATCATGCTCAGTTCGCAGATAGGGAGTGTGTTCTTCTACTTCACCATGTTCCTGGTGGCATTCAAGGTGCTGTTCTTACTGTTCCTTTTCTACCATTATTGGCGATACAGACCTATAGAAAGTGTGTCTGATACCGAGCTACCGAACGTAACCATCGTTGTTCCGGCATACAACGAAGGGCGGTTCGTGTACGATACGTTGCTCAGCATTTCCAAGAGCGACTACCCCGCACATAAGATTCAACTCATTGCTGTTGATGATGGCAGCAAGGACGATACCTGGCTGTGGATGCTCAAGGCCAAAGAACGCTTGGGCGATTTCCTATCGGTGTATCAGCAACCCAGGAATTCGGGAAAAAGAAGTGTGCTTTACAGAGGATTTCAGATGGCCACCGGAGATGTGCTGGTGACCATTGACAGCGACTCGCTCATTGACCCCGATACCTTGCGCAATCTGGTTTCTCCGTTCGTGGCGGATGCCAATTGTGGCGCGGTGGCCGGAAACGTGAAGATCCACAACACGAAAAAGGCCATCATCCCGAAAATGCTCAACGTGAGTTTCGCGTTCAGTTTCGGGTTCATCCGGGCTGCTCAAAGCGCCATGGATTCGGTTCTTTGCACCCCAGGGGCTTTGTCGGCCTACCGAAAGGAGGCCGTTCTCAACTGCTTGGAAGAATGGAACAAACAGACCTTCCTAGGCGTGAAGACCGAGATAGGGGAGGACCGGGCCATGACCAATATGATCATGAAGCAGGGTTACAATACCCTGTTTCAGAGCACGGCCATGGTGCGCACCAACATTCCCGAAACCTACAAGACCCTACGTAAGATGTTCACGCGGTGGGAGCGAAGCAATGTGCGCGAGAACATCATGATGACCCGGTTTGCCTTCACCAAGTTCAGAAAAGGGAACCGCCTCAAGCCGAGGGTGCTGCTGTTCAACCAATGGTTGACCATCATTTCGGCCTACCCATCGTTGATGTTCATGTTGCTGATCATTGTGGCCTACCCACGACTGTTTCTCAGCTCAACCATCATCAGCATTGCCATCTTTTCCGTTGTTCCGGCCTTTTATTATGCCAGAAAGCACAGCAAACGGAATTCGGTGTGGATCTTCACTTACAACCTGTTCTACACGTTCACCCTGTTCTGGATCACACCATTGGCCATTGTAACGGCCCGAAGAAGCGGATGGCTCACGCGTGAACTGATCGGCCCTAAGAAGAAGTAGCCGTAAGCTGTTCCCGTGCTTTATGCTTGTGGGTTGCGCCTAAGCACTTTCAGGTGCTTACACCATCATTCCCCTTGCCCGAGCGAGAAGCCGCGTACCCCATCGAACTGATAGAGGTTCTCTGTTTTGATGATGTCGAAGCCAGCTTGCGAAAGCACGTTCAGCAGTTCAAGTACATTGGCCATCGATACATTTCTGTATTCCGGTTCTGCGCCTTGCGTTACTGCGTGTTTCCCTACGAATCGGCAGCGCCAGTGATCGGTGCAGTACGTGTCCCGGTGTCCGTTCGGATATACCTTTACCCCGCGGTTGGTGATCATTTTCAACTTCAATTCAGGTTTCGGTAACCTGTCGAGCGCTTCGCCCAGCTGTTGGGCATCGTGGTGCGGCCAATCGAGGAACACATCGATTCCGAGTAGCTCCTTGTGCTGTTTCCTGCGAACAGGTTCGGGTATCTCAATGGTTCCCGAACCGAAGCGG
>JBFHEW010000522.1:0-2811 GCA_041583955.1 Bacteroidia bacterium
AGCAATCGGAATGCGATGAAAACGAGCACAGAAAGACCCGAAAGCACCAAGAAGGCGTTGAAGAATTCCTTCGATCTTTCATTCGGCTGATAGTTGGCCAGAAGTGATTGCGTCAATCCAGAAAGCCAGAAGAAACTGAGTACACTTCCGAGGAAAAGCAGCGCTTCGTAAATACCTATTTCATAGGTGCTCAGTCCCAGTTTGGTGAAAAGTATGCCCGTAAGGAAGAAGGTTCCGAAACGGAGAACTTGAAAGAACTGAAGAGCGCGGATGGGGGTCAATTGAGGGAATTAGCGAATTAGCAAATGAGCGAATGAGATTCCCCGTCTCGCTCCTCGGCACCCCTTTTGTAAAGGGGAACTGGTCTCTGCTTCAAGTCCAATACTTGCAGGTAACGCCTGCGTTAGGGGTTGAAGCGGCATCCTTTTTTGCTTTTCGCAAAAAAGATACAGCGGAAAACCCGACCCCGATTTTTCATCGGGGTAACGCCCAAATCTATGTTGTAATGATCGCTTCAGGTGTGTTGTTTTTGAACGAGAAAAACGTCCGGTAAAACTCAAAACTTCCCCAAAGGAACGCAACCAGAAAAAGCGTTGCAACGAATTCGGGCCGAAAGATGAACCATTGCGTGTGTTCGAAGTTCACCCCCACCAAACTGTCGAAATAGCGCAGATATTTCATCACGGCCTCTAAATTCAACAGATATCCGACCGAAACAAGCATATAAACGATGGGGCGATGGGTGAGTATCATGAACAATCCCGAAAACAGTACTGCGGGATGGATGTAGCGCTCGTGCATCTGTGTATTGAACATGAAGAAAGCTATTGTCACAAGTGCAGCCACTTGGAAAATGGTCCCGAGGCGTTCATTGCGCTTCAGGTTTTCGAATGCGCCATTGTTCACAGCTAGGAAAAGCGGCAACATGACCATTGCTGAAGCGGTGAAGAACATGGCCATGCCCCAATACTTGAGCGGAACATGAAAAACCGTCCGTGTATCGGAAAAAGTAAAAGGGTCGCTGACCAAGTAGTACCACAGATTGTAGGCATTCCGCGAAAGGGTAGGGTACTTATCAACCGACCTCGAAACCAGAGCATTCAACGTTTCGGGTAGGTTTCCGGAAATGGCGAACGGAAGTAGAATGAGAAGTTGGATTCCAAGAATGGCCAACACATGCAGCGCAAGGTATTTCCACCCTTTTTCACGGATGAACGGAAGACAGAGCATTGCCACCAACGGAAAGAAGATGATGGCCTGAAGCTTGAAATTGACAGCAACGAGCATGAGCACTAGCGCCCATCTCCAGTGTCCGCGTTCGGCATAGACCAATGCCGCTAAGGCGAAAAAAGTATGAATGGTATCCACCTGTCCCCAAATGACCGTGTTGTACCAAAAAGCCGGGTTGAAAAAGAAAACGAAGAATCCCATCATGGGTTTTCCCGTTCGCTTAAGCACGTGTATCACAACCATCAGCGTCAGGAAATCGAAGGGTAGCACCAATGCCTTCAGCCAATTGACAGAGGTCAGCCCGATCTCTGCTGCATTCTGATGGAACAGAGAGAAGACCTTCAGCAAATAGAGAATAAGCGGATTGTTGTTGACCTCCGGGTTGAGGTACACATTTCCAAGTCCACCATTCAGGATGTCCTGCGACCAGGTGATCCAGAAATACTTGTCGTAACCGGCATCGGGCAGCACGAAAAGAAATCCCAAATACAACAACCCGAAAAGAAGATAGTAGTTGACGGCATCCTTATGTAACCAGCGGAGCCACATCCTTTAAAGAGAAAACCGGGAAATGTGAAAAGGAAAAATGGTACAGCGGGAATTCGGGTAACTGAGACGCGCAGAGAGGCATTCTCCGGGAGAAATCTGTGACAATCCGTGCATCTGTGACGTGCTCATGTTCATCAACCGATCTTTTTGAACTTGAAACGAACAGAATTCCCAATAACGACCACATCGGAAAACGCCATGCTGAAAGCTGCCACCATCGGATTGAGGAATCCGATAGCTGCCACCGGAATGGCCAGTGTATTATAAAGGAACGCCCAGAACAGATTCTGTTTTATGGTAAGAACGGTATGATGCCCGAGTTGAAAGGCTTCTTTGATCTTACCGATTCCGCCCTTGTCCAATATGACCACGCTTGCCGCATTGATGGCTACTTGGGTGGCATTGCTCAATGATATGCCGACTGTGGCGCGCGTCAAAGCCGGAGCATCGTTGATGCCATCGCCTACCATGGCGGTTGGAACTTCGTCTGCGAACTGCTCGATCATCTTCAACTTTTCGTCTGGAGAACGTTCCGCATAAATGGTTCTGATACCCAATTCCGCGGCCACGAGTTCGCATTTCCGTTTGCGGTCGCCACTGAGCATGATGGTTTCAATGCCCTTCGAGTTGAGGTACGCAATGAGGTCCTTGGCATCCTCCCTGATCTTGTCGGTAAGCGAGATTTCGGCCGCCAAGGCTCCATTCTTCAATATGTAGATGTCGCTATCTGACGCCTCCATGCCCTTGTCCAGCATTTTGAACGAACCAACCTTCCATTCATTGCCAAACTCATCTGTTGCCATAAGGCCTTTTCCCTTCACTTCATTCACTGAAGTAAAACCAACCTTCGTTGCCGTTGGCTGGAGTTCCTGCACAATGGCGCGTGCAATAGGATGAGAAGAGAACTGCTCAATACTGTAAAGCATATTCCGTATTTCTTCCTCCGTTCCCAGAATGACATTCAACGAGCCGATCTTGATATCTCCGGTGGTCAGCGTTCCGGTCTTATCAAAAACCACCTTTTTCACCTTC
>JBFHEW010000523.1:0-2808 GCA_041583955.1 Bacteroidia bacterium
CTTTGAATTCCCGCAGGAAGGATTTGAGGTCGTAGACAACAAATTGCAATTTCATGGTATTGATCTGATGAAGATCATAGAGCAGTACGGCACTCCGCTTAAGCTCAGTTACCTGCCAAAGATCTCGCAACAGATCCAACGCGCCAAGGGCTATTTCAGGAACGCAATGTCAAAACATGCCTACGAAGGCAGCTACACCTACTGCTATTGCACAAAGAGTTCTCACTTCTCGTACGTGCTCAATGAGGCCCTGAAGAATGACATCCATTTGGAAACCTCCTCTGCCTTTGACATCTACATCATTCACAAACTCTTTGAGCAGGGCCGCATCACGAAAGACACGTTCATCGTTCACAATGGCTACAAGCGCGACCTCTATGTAGAACTCATTGCGCAGCTTGTGAATGACGGCTTCAACAGCCTTCCGGTTTTAGACAACCTTCAGGAACTGGAACATTTCCGCCCGCTCATAAACCGAGAATGCAACATTGGCCTCCGAATTGCCACCGGAGAAGAACCGCAATCCAACTACTACACAGCACGTTTAGGAATACGGCATCGCGAGATTCAGGACTACTACGAGAATGTGCTCAGGAAAGAGAAGCTGTTCAAATTGAAAATGCTGCACTTCTTCATTGACAACGGTATCGAAGACAGTCTCTACTATTGGAACGAGTTACAGAAATGTCTCAAGGTCTATTGCGACCTCAAGAAAGAGTGCCCTACACTCGATTCGCTGAATATCGGAGGCGGATTCCCAGTGAAACATTCCTTGGCAGACGAGTTCGATTACCAATACCTCACAGACGAGATCGTGAGGCAGATAAAGGAGTATTGTACGGAGCAGGGAGTTCCGGTCCCGAACATATTCTCCGAATTCGGCAGTTACACGGTAGCAGAAAGTGGGGCGGCCATTTATTCCATCATCGACCAGAAACGTCAGAATGATGTGGAATGGTGGAATATGATAGACAGCTCTTTCATCACTACACTTCCCGATACATGGGCCATCAATCAACGATTCATCATGCTTGCCATTAACCGTTGGGACAGCGCATTTGAGCGAGTTAACCTGGGAGGACTGACCTGCGATAGTCAGGACTATTACAACGTGGAGGCCCACGTAAACAACATCTATTTGCCAGAATACAGGAAAGAAGAGCCACTCTACATCGGTTTTTTCAACACCGGAGCTTATCAGAATGCGCTCGGGGGCTATGGTGGAATTCAGCATTGCCTCATTCCATCGCCAAAGCAAATCGTGATTTACGAGAACGATCAAGGAAAGCTCGTTTCGGAATTATTTTCCGAGGAACAAGGTCACAAGGGAATGCTCGAAACGCTAGGCTACCGATAGAACAGATCTTGGGCGTAACCTTTGCTTTTTTTAAGCGTTACGAGTATCTCGCAGAACCTCATAAGAGTTTCTTTTACATATGAATCTCGTTTGTATATTGGCGGCAGGAAACCAGGAACTTGGACGAAACCTTTAACTAGAATTCGTTTGAGAAATAAATTACTCAAAAGCATACTGCTCAGCTGCTGGACGGTTGCTCTTATTTTCTTTGTTGGGTGCGAATCTGGTTCAGAAACCGATTCAGGGGTTGATATTATCCGAGAAGGACGGATCGTTTACAAGCTGACGTATCCGCAGTTTGAGGAAGACAACATCTTCACCTCCATGTTCCCGCGTGAGATGTCTTTCAAATTCAAGGACGACAACACCGTGAATGAACTGAAGACATCAATGGCTGTTTTCAGTACGCTACTGTTGGCCAACAACAAGGAAAAAAAGGTTACGCATCTCGTTCGAATTGCCAATAAGTACTCCGGCCTGGAAATGGATAGTGTTGAGATCATGGAAGAGTACGGCAAGAAGCCGAATGGTATGAAAATCATCCCAACGGATAGCATCAAGGAGATCGCTGGCTACAAATGCCATCATGCTTTTGTCACGTTTGATGATGACTCTTCCAAGAACTTCAGCGTTTTCTACACCAACGACATTGGAATCAAGGAACCTAATTGGTGTACTCCCTTCCATGAGATCAGTGGTGTTCTGATGGAAGCAAAGGTCAATAAATTCAATATCGACATGCACATGATAGCCACCGCTGTCATTGCCGAAGAGTATCCAGAAGAGGATTTCATCATCACAAAAGAATACCAGCCCATCACGGTAGACGAAATGGCTGATATTTTCCAGAGTTTCTAGTTGATAATAACGTAACGCGCCACGCGTTCAAACCAACTATCCGACAACTAGCTTGTTCGGGTTTTTCTTACATTTGAACTCGCGGGCGGAATGGCTGAAAAACAGGAAAAATCAACTACTAAAAAGGACAGCTCAAAATCTCAGAAGGGAAGCAAGAACAGCCCTTTCGAGTTTTTGCGTGATTCCAGAACCCGGACAATTTCAGGGCTGTTCATCGTTGTGGTGTCCCTGTTCCTTACGTTATCGTTTGTTTCGTATTTGATCGATGGGCCCTCCGACCAGAGTCAGACCCAGGAATTTTCCGAAACATTGGTAGACCCCGATCTACAGGTGAACAACCTGATGGGTAAACTCGGTGCTATTGTTGCCGAAAAATTCATTTACGATTGGTTCGGCATTGCAGCCTTTCTGTTTCCTTACCTCCTACTTCTCATAGGACTCAAGATACTTTTCCGCAAGAGCTTTATTCCCATCGGGAGATCCATCAAGCATTCCATCTTCTTCCTCTATGTACTCCCACTGGCAATGGGATTTCTGTTCACGGAGAATTTCGCCCTGTCTGGTGCTCTCGGATACCAGCTCAATCGCTGGAC
>JBFHEW010000524.1:0-2807 GCA_041583955.1 Bacteroidia bacterium
ACCACGCCCTTTCCGTAGGATGTGGTGTACACCCGCTTGCTATCGAAGGGGTCGACAATCACCCTGATGTAATCCTGAAAACTGGATGTTTCAGGAAACGCATAGGTGCTGATATTGCGCCATTGATTGTCCTTGTAGGTGTAAAGGCCGTTCTTATTGAATGCATTTGACCAAACGCCTGTGATGCTTCCTGACGACACGTAGCAGCGGCCATCCCAAATGCTGATATCCGTGTTGGAAACCGATGATGGTCCGTTGACACCGATGATATTGAAACTGAGACTTTGTGGATGTCTTACCAAACCGACCTGCGAATCTGCGATCCACATGATACCGTCCTTATCGGTCCATGCGTGGCTCGGTCTTGCAAAGGTTCCACCATAATCATACGCCAATCGCAAACGTTCGTGGTTGGCGTTGAACTCGGATACGCTTCCAGCTACAGCAACCAGCAGCACGCCATTTCCGCTTTCCAGGGCTTTCACTTCCTGCTCGTCAACCAGTGCTGCATTGGTCCATTCCTGATCAGCGTAATAGTAGATGCTGTCATTTCCATTGGCAACCGACAGGTTCACATACAACTTGTTACTGAACCAGGTTCCTGCGTTGTACGTTCCAGCAGGTAGCTCGTTAAAGCGAGTCCAGTTCTCAAAATTGGCAAGGTTGGTACCTGTAAGTTGAGCCCGATAGACCCCACTTTCGGTGCAGGCGAATATCTGGTCATCCGAAGTGGCTACGTCATACACGTTTATCACCGAGCCATTTGGTCCCATGTAATAGGTGTCCTTTATCTCTTCCTTTACGATATCGAGCACCACAATGGCGAAGCCACACGCCAGATACGCGTAGTCTCCTTGGATGTTGATGTTGTTGATCACCTTGTTCCCTAAGATAGACTTGTCCTTGATGTCGGGGATGTTGATGATCTGCCCGTCTTTGATGAGGTCGAGGTTGGTGTTGGTATAAGCTATGACCAAGGTGTTGTTCTCTTCGCTCCAAGCAATGGAGGAGAAACCGATATCGGAAAGTCCGTTCACCTTAGAGAGTCGCAGGATGTCCCCCTCGGTCTTATGGTGTTGGAAGAGCCCGAATTTAGACGCAGCATAGACCCAATCGCCCGCATCTGCCACCTGCACGCCTTCGTTGTACGGTAGGTGCTCGCGCCATTGCCCGATGGCTATCTGTGCAAACAGCGGACAGCTGAACAGGGCAATGAATACGATCGGAAGTACATATCGCGACATACGGAAGAGCGGAATGGCGTTCATTTAAGTAGCAAGTATAATCGTTGCGGACCGAAATAACTGTTGCAAACGTGATTTATTGCATCCTTCATGGTTCATTCCGGCCAACCTGTCACGGCAAGGTCTATCTGTCTCTTTTCCAACGAAACGTTCATCACTTTCACCATTACCGCATCACCAAGGGTGTATGAATTTCCGGTGGTGGATCCTACCACGCTCATTGTATCCTCTTCGTAATCATAGAAGTCGTCCGGGAGGTCTTTCAGCCGTATCATGCCTTCGCACTTGTTCTCCTTTATTTCCACAAAGATTCCCCATTCGGTCACACCGGATATAAGTCCTTCGTACTCTTCTCCGATATGGTCCTTGAGGTATTTGGCCTGCATGTATTTGGTACTGGCACGTTCGGCATCGGAAGCCTTCTTCTCCATTTCCGAACTGTGGATACAGAGATCCTCGTAGTCTTGCTTGTAAGCAGACTTGCCCTGATCGAGATAGCGTTGCAACAGTCGGTGTACCATTACATCCGGATACCTTCTGATGGGTGATGTGAAGTGGGTGTAATAATCGAAACCAAGACCGAAATGGCCGATGTTGTCGGTGCTGTACTCTGCTTTGGCCATGCAGCGTATGGCC
Source organism: Bacteroidia bacterium (assembly GCA_041583955.1). GTDB lineage: Bacteria > Bacteroidota > Bacteroidia > UBA10329 > UBA10329 > UBA10329. The sequence goes on from JBFHEW010000524.1 coordinate 1,881, forward strand.
ATGGTACTTAGCATGTTCTCCTCTCCTTTTCCTTTGATGTCGGCAAGAAGCTTATTGAGTGAGGCCGTCAGGATCCTGCGCGGACCGAGCTCGACCTTGTAATCGAGCTGCCCGGCAATGGTGACGAGGGTCTCCAAACGCTCTTGCACCGGATTATCGTGTATCCGATAGACGAAGGTCTTGGCCTGTCCTTGTTTCGGCTTGCCAATGAAGGTGGCCACCTGTCTGTTGGCCAATAGCATGAATTCCTCTATCAGTTTATTACTGTCGCGGTATTGCTTCAGGTAAACCTCGATCGGGTTTCCTTCATCGTCCAATCGGAACTTCACCTCTTCCTTCTCAAAGGCAATGGCACCGTTCTCAAAACGCTTTGCGCGAAGGGCTTGCGCCAGGCCATGCATGGTAAGGACCTCCTCTTTCAACGGACCATCACCTCCTTCTATGAGGTTTTGTGCGTCATCGTAGGTGAAACGTTGATCGGAATTGATGACGCATCTGCCGAACCATTCGTTTATGACGTTGGCTTTTTCATCCATCTCAAACACGGCCGAAAAAACGAGTTTCTCTTCGTTAGGACGCAGCGAACAGACCTTGTTTGAAAGTTTCTCAGGAAGCATCGGAACAACCCTATCGACCAGATATACCGAAGTTGCACGGCTCACCGCTTCCTCATCCAATGCAGAACCGGGCTGCACATAGTGCGACACGTCTGCAATGTGGACGCCTATTTCCCAGTTTCCATTCTTCAATTTCTGAATGGAGAGCGCATCGTCAAAATCCTTCGCATCATCGGGGTCGATGGTGAAGGTGGTGACGTGGCGGAAATCGCGCCTTTTGGCTATCTCTTCCTTCGATATCTCTTCCGGTATCATTTCCGCATCGCGTTCCACATTCTCTGGGAAATAGGAAGGGAAATCGAACTCTGCC
>JBFHEW010000525.1:0-2801 GCA_041583955.1 Bacteroidia bacterium
TGGACAATCGCATTCTTCGCACCATCATCGAGAAATTCAAAGGAGGTCCGGTCGGATTGACAACCATTGCAACTGCGGTGGGAGAAGAAGCAGGCACTATCGAAGAGGTGTATGAACCGTTCCTGATAATGGAGGGCTATCTTTCTCGAACACCAAGAGGAAGACAAGCAACGGAACGGGCCTACGAGCACTTAGGTAAGATAAGTCCCGGACGGGAAGGAACGCTCTTCGAGTAGGAAAGCCTTTCGCAAAGACGCAAAGACGCGAAGATTTTTCGAAATGATGGAAAATGAAATAGCGAAAATTGTTGTGGACACCTCGCTAATGATTCATCGCGAATTAGGGCCGGGATTACTGGAAAGCGTTTACGAAGAGGTTTTGGCCTACGAGTTGGAAAACCGAGGCTTAACTGTTGAAAGACAACGGGGAATCGAAGTTGAGTGGGATGGTCAGAACCTGGGGAAGGGATTTGTCGCTGATTTAGTAATCAATTCAAAAGTCATTATTGAGCTGAAGTCCGTTCAGAAGTTAGAGCCGGTCCATTTTAAGCAACTTCTCACTTATTTGCGCTTGTCGGATATGAAATTGGGTCTGCTCATCAATTTCAATGAGAGCTTGATTAAGAACGGAATCAAACGCGTGGTAAATGGTTTGTAAATCCCAAAGCACTATTCTCTTCGCGTCTTTGCGCCTTCGCGTGATGTCAAACTCAATGCTTGCGTGACAAACGAACAACTCATAAAACAAGAAGCCCAGCGATTGGGATTTCTGAGTTGCGGTATTTCCAAAGCGGGTTTTTTGGAAGAAGAAGCACCACGGTTGGAAAAATGGCTCAACGCCAACATGCATGGCCAAATGGGCTACATGGCCAATCATTTCGACAAGCGATTGGACCCTCGGAAATTGGTGGATGGCGCAAAATCCATCATTACAGTTCTGCTCAACTACTTTCCTGAAGAAACCCAGAAAGACCCTGAAGCACCGAAAATTTCCAAGTACGCTTACGGTGCAGATTATCACCATGTCATCAAAGGAAAACTGCGCGAGTTGGTCCATTTCATCCAGGAGGAGATCGGTGAAGTAGGGGGTAGAGCGTTCGTAGACAGCGCGCCTGTTATGGACAAGGCTTGGGCGGCTAAAGCAGGTTTGGGCTGGATCGGCAAGAACTCCAATCTGCTGAATTCCAAAGCTGGTTCGTTCTTCTTCATTGGTGAGTTGATTCTCGATATTGAACTGGAACCGGATGGACCTACAACCGACCATTGCGGAACTTGCACCGCGTGTATTGATGCGTGTCCTACCGAGGCCATTGTGGCGCCATATGTGGTAGATGGGTCGAAGTGCATTTCATACTTCACCATTGAATTGAAGGATGCCATTCCAACCTCAATGAAGGGCCAGTTTGACGATTGGGCATTCGGTTGCGATGTATGTCAGGATGTATGTCCTTGGAACCGTTTCTCCAAACCGCACTCAGAACCACAATTCAATCCGCATCCCGAAATGTTGGATATGACAAAACGGGATTGGGAAGAACTGACCGAAGATGTTTTCAAAAAGGTGTTTCAGCGATCGGCAGTAAAACGCACCAAATTCAGCGGACTGAAACGGAATATCGAATTCCTCAAACCGTGAATCGTACTCTCCTAATTCTAATGCTGCTGCCAAATCTGCTTTGGGGTCAGAATCAGTGATGGGCGCAACAATACTGTTTGCGGTCGTTGGTCCGTTCACCGAAACGAATTTTCACTCTGTGGTTCATGTGGTAAGTGTCATTGTGGGCTACACTTACAATCTGCCAAAGTAACCCTGTCCATTGCACGAAAGCAGGTTCAGAACGCTAAACGGGGCGTTCTAGCTGTCAATCAAGCCTGCGCTTCATAGGATTCCGCCTCATTCAACCATTTGCGGACGTAATTGACTGGGGCATTATTAAACATTTTATCCAGTTTAAGAAGGTCGTCTCGGTACTTTGAAAACAAGATGCTTCTGATCTCGGGCGACATTTGCCCTGAAAGACCTTGGTTGGAAACTTTTTCCTCAATTCCGGACATCACATTCTGCTTGATTCCCAAGAAGGAGTACACATCCTCTAGAAGACCAGAAGGATTGTCGAGGATTTCATCGAAGAACCGGATCAAAATTCTATCATTTGGAATTACGGACGTCCAATTGTCAATGGTGGTAGCGTATTCAGAAAGTTCGTTTTTCTGTTTTGCCTGAGCAATCAAAAATTCAGGGTCCACCTCCTTCATCGAAGTAACATTCTTTACCCTCTTGTGCCACATTTTTATACCAGACCATTCGCGCTCAATCGGATTCCGGAGCAGAAGGATGATTTTCACATCTGGGAAATGTCTGTTTATCCGAGCAATCAGGTTCGGGCTCAGAGCAGCATATTCAGGAGTGATGTCTCCAGTAATGGTGTTCGGTCTATCCGGAAACAGCGACATGTACCAATACTTGCCTCTGGGACTGAAAAAGTAGTTGAGAAGCCACAGCGTCTTTCCAACATTCTTGGTTTTAAGCGCTTCGTACATGCTGTATTTGAGTGTATGACGCCACCATCCGTTCTTCCAATGGTCATCAAATAATCTACAATAAAGATTTCTACAAATGCCTGCCTCAATCTCATCGTAATAGTGGAGCTCTTTGAAGTGGGGAAAAGCAACATCGGGGTGCTGTTGAAGATTATTGTGAAGCCAGGTCGTGCCAGACTTTTGGGCTCCGATACAAATAAAATCAGGACGTTTCATGGCCATGAATCTAACTACTAAATCGCATAGATTGATGCAACCGAA
>JBFHEW010000526.1:0-2800 GCA_041583955.1 Bacteroidia bacterium
CACCACGCCTTCGTAATCGGAAATCACCTTCAGGACCTCTGCCCGGCTGAGCTCGCTTCCGTCCACACATTCGTAGTCCATCCGCGTGAGGTGCGATGCTAGATGCTGGTGAACCGTATCAAGAAACAGAATGCGCATGGGTGGATGCAAATTAGAACAATCGGATCACAGAACAAGTCCATACATGATGCGTCCTATCATGAAGTAGAACAGCAGTCCGATGATGTCGTTACTGGTTGTAATGAACGGACCTGTGGCAAGCGCAGGATCGATCTTCATCCGATTGAGCGTAAGTGGCATGAACGTACCGAACGCTGCGGCAAACAGAATAACGGCAAGCAGCGAGAACCCGATGGTAAGGCTGAGTGCAAGTGGATAACCGAACATGAAACTGTAGAGCATCAGCACTGCCGTGCAGGCCAATCCATTGATGAGTCCTACGATGAGTTCTTTAAGTATCCGTTTCACCATGCCATCCTTACTCAGCGTGTCGTTGGCCAGACCCTGCACAATGAGTGCGGAAGATTGAATACCCACGTTTCCGCCCATGGCCACAACCAACGGAATGAAAAACGCCATTTGCGGATTTATCTTGAGTTCGTGTTCGTAGTTGCCAATCACCATGGCACCGGCAATACCTCCGAACATGGCCACCAACAACCATGGCAAGCGCGCCCGGCTCATGACCAGCACGTTATCGGTGGTTTCGATGTTTTCGGATATACCCGACATCATCTGGTAATCCTTGGAGGTTTCCTCCCGCACCACATCCATGATATCGTCCACCGTAATGCGCCCCAACAGGCGATGTTCCTCATCCACCACCGGAACCACTACCAGGTCATATTTCTCCATCAAGTTGGCCACTTCTTCGGCCTTCATGTTGGCGTTCACCGATCGGATTCCTTCCTTGTAAATGTCTTTGATAAGTGCACGGGTAGAACTCAAGAGCATTTTCTTGAGCGATACGATACCAAGCAGAACGTCATTGTCGTCAACCACGTAAACGGTGAATACCTGGTCCACATCTTCGGCCTGTTTGCGCATTTCGCGCACGCAATTGACAATGGGCCAGTTCACGTTGACCTTGATGAGCTCTTTCGCCATGATCCCTCCGGCAGAATCCTCATCGTACGATAGAAGTTGGGCAATGTCGCTGGCCTGCTCGTCATCATCAACCTGCGCAAGTACGTCCTCTTGCCGGTCTTCGGGAAGCTCCCCGATAAGGTCGGCCGCATCGTCCGTGTCAAGCTGATCCACGTATTCGGCAATCTCCTCGTTTGAAAGAGACGCCAGAAACCGCTCTCGGACATCCTCATCAAGTTCAACCAATACTTCAGAACCCAACTCATCATCAAGTAGATTGAAAATGAACTGGGCCTCTTTGAGGTTCACCTCATCAAGGATCTCGGCAATATCAACGGGGTGTAGCTGTCCTACCTTGGCAGAAACGGTGTCGCTGTCAAGCCTCTCAATGTCCTCTTTCAGTAACTCGAGGAATTCGTTCGTCAGTTCGAACTGCATTGTTCAAGGGCGTAGGTTTCGTTCAACTTAACTCAATGATCACTAGGCCAAACACTTCGTGATATGAACATAATCTGCAACAGAAAGGCGTTCTGCCCTGAGTGTTAGAAGATGATCGTCTGGAGCGGTCGCAAAAGTAAGGCTTCTGAGGGCATTCCTCAAGGTTTTCCGTCTTTGGTTGAAAGCGGTCTTTACCACCATCTTGAATTTACTCTCATCGCAATCCAATTCCTGCACTTGGTTGCGTTTGCAGCGGATGACGGCCGAGTTCACCTTAGGTGGTGGGTTGAATACTTCAGGCGGAACGGTAAAGAGGTACTCCACATCGTAGAAGGCCTGTACCAGAACACTTAATATGCCATAGGTCTTTGAGCCGGGCGCTGCTGCAATCCTATCTGCCACTTCCTTCTGCAGCATACCGATCACTTCCGGCACCTTCTGGCGGTTGTCCAACACTTTAAAGAATATCTGTGAAGAGATGTTGTAAGGGAAATTACCGATGATGCAAAGCGGTCCATCGGTGATACTGTTGAGATCGAGCTTGAGAAAATCGCCCTCTATCAGATTGTCGGTCAATTGAATGAAGTTCTGGTTGAGGTACACGATCGATTCGCTGTCCATCTCAATGGCATGGATCCCGTACTCCTTGGGCAGGAGGTACTGGGTAAGCACTCCGGTACCGGGTCCCACTTCCAGCACGTGCCTGTAATTACCGTGCCCGGTCAAGGCATCGGCAATGGCAGCGGCTATCTTCTGGTCTTTGAGAAAATGCTGGCCGAGATGTTTCTTTGGTTTTACCAATGCTTACCACTTGTTTGAACCGCAAAGGCGCGGAGTCGGTGTAAAGTACGCGAAGATTATCGTGGAACGAGTATGGAACAGCATCAATCAACTATCTCGAGCACGGTTCGGAAGGCCACGAACTTCCCTTCGAACTTGGCCTGCACATCTGCCTGTAGCCGTGGTGCATGCGACCCCTGATAGATCTGCAGGTCTGCCATGCTCTTGCACAGGTATTGTATGGAATAGGTGACACCTCCTTCATCTTGAGTGAGCAACACTTTTGCAAACCGATGTTCCACAAAAAAGCCGGTGGCCATTACATCGGGTATGTGCACGTCTCGCATCCAAGCAACCCACTCCTCGTGCACTTCTTCGTTGATGTTTACAGTTACGCTATAGATGATCATTCCTTCATTCTTTAACATTCATATTGCAGAAGCATCTTTGCCTTCTGCCTTTTGCGATCCGGCCATGTTGACGGCCAATGCCTCTC
>JBFHEW010000527.1:0-2799 GCA_041583955.1 Bacteroidia bacterium
ATGTATTTCGGTTGGAACCTTGGCCTGGCCGAAGGCGGTACCTTGGGCTTGGCCATTGCCACGTTCTTCATCGTCATCATGTATGTGACGTTCACGTTCAGCTATACAGAATTGGCCTGTGCCATTCCGAAAGCAGGTGGCGCATTCGATTATGCCGATAGAGCGCTTGGACGAAACTGGGGATTTGTCGGTGGCATGGCGCAGATCATTGAATTCGTATTCGCCCCTCCTGCCATAGCAGCGGCAATCGGTGCCTATTTCAATCTCTTCCTAAAAACTGAACCGTTGATCCTTGAACTTGGAACGTTGAGTTTTGAACTTCCATGGTTGGCTATACTCGCCTATTTTGCATTTACAGGATTGAATATAGTAGGCGTCAGGGCTGCCGCTATGTTTGAATTGGTCATCACCATTCTGGCAGTTGCTGAACTGCTGATCTTTGCAGGGGTTACCCTTCCGGAATTCGAGGTGGTCAATCTTACAACCAACGCTTTCCCCAACGGAATCCCCGGCATTTTTGCGGCCATTCCGTTTGCCATTTGGTTCTTTTTGGCCATTGAGGGCGTTGCAAACGTGGCCGAGGAGACGAAGAATCCGCAACGGAACGTGCTTCTCGGCTTCGGTTCGGCAATCCTTACGCTCGTCATTCTGTGTGTTCTCACATTCGTTTCCTCTGTAGGTGTTGCCGGTTGGGAAGCAGTTGTATATGACGCAGCTGGCGAACCTTCGGATAGTCCGCTGCCTTTAGCCATTGCCCATGTGGTGGGCGACAGCGGTTGGATGTATCATCTGCTTCTTACCATCGGACTTCTCGGTCTTATCGCCTCATTCCATGGGATCATTCTCGCGGCCGGTCGCGCCACTTACGAATTCGGCAGAATGAACCTGGCGCCAAAGGCGTTGGGGAAAGTTCATTCCAAATTCAGAACACCCGCCAATGCTCTTGTTGCAAACATGATCATCGGCATCATAGCGTTGATGACGGGTAAAACGGGCGAGATCATCACCATTGCCTGTTTCGGGGCTTTGGCACTTTACATCATTTCCATGATCTCGTTCTTTAAACTGAGAAAGAACGAACCGGATATGGAGCGCCCTTTCAAGGTTCCGTTCTACCCTGTATTCCCTGCATTGGCGTTGACCATTGCCAGTGTATCCATGGTTGCCATGACCTACTACAACCAAGAGTTGGCGCTTATTTTCATGGGCATCATGGCCCTGTCGTTTGTGCTTTACAAACTGGTTTACGCTAAAAAATGAGATCGCCATGGGTTTGTTTTCTCCTGCTCGTGTTCTCCATTCCCACTTTTGCTCAAACTGACATCGCCATGGGCAAACATGCCATTGTCATACACGGAGGTGCCGGTTCCATACTCAAAAAGAACCTGACCGACCAGATGGAAACCGCCTATCGGACAAAGCTTCGCGAGGCTTTACAGGCCGGAAATGCAGTTTTAGAACAAGGCGGAACGGCAACAGATGCCGTGGTGGTAACCATTAAGACCCTGGAAGACTCTCCCCTGTTCAACGCAGGAAAAGGTTCTGTTTATACCTATGATGGCATAAACGAAATGGATGCATCCATTATGCAAGGCAACGACCTCAATGCAGGTGCGGTTTCCGGGGTTGCCACCATCAAAAACCCGATTGAAGCAGCAAAGGAAGTGATGTTGCATTCAAAACATGTGATGCTCTCCGGTCCGGGCGCTGTGGAGTTTGCCAAGGAACGGGGCGTTACCATTGTTGATTCCGCCTATTTTCACAACGATAAGCGACTGCAACAACTGAAGAAGGCCAAGGAAAAGGAAAGCGTCATTCTGGATCATGATGGAGAACAAGGAATGAATGACCCCGCACATTCTGAGATTGAATTCGACATCACGCTCAAAACCGATGATAAATTCGGAACGGTGGGTTGCGTGGCGCTCGATAAACATGGGAATCTGGCCGCAGGCACCTCAACGGGTGGCATGACCAATAAACGTTATGGCCGAATTGGCGATTCGCCCATTATAGGAGCCGGAACCTATGCCGACAACAGAACCTGTGCTGTTTCCTGCACAGGACACGGTGAGTATTTCATGAAATTGGCCGTTGCTAAGGAGATCGGTGCGCAGATGGAACATGGCGGCAGATCGCTTCAGGAAGCTGCAGACAACGTTATCTACAAGAAATTACAGGACCTTGGCGGTACCGGAGGCGTGATCTGTTTGGATGCGAATGGCAATATTGCAATGCCTTTCAACACCTCGGGCATGTACAGAGGATATATTGACACACAGGGAAACACAGAAGTATTGATTTTCAAAAACGAACGATAATGAACGAACAGGAACTCACACGCGAACATATTCTGAATGAAGTGCGCAACTCACCGCACAATAAGATCAAGGTTGCCATTACGGATATTGATGGCGTACTGCGTGGCAAACTCATGCGCAAAGACAAGTTTCTGTCGGCCGTTGAAGGCGGTTTCGGGTTCTGCGATGTGGTTTTCGGATGGGACAGCTCTGATGTGGCCTACGATAATGTTACCTACACGGGTTGGCATACAGGTTACCCGGATGCGCAGGCCCGCATTGACCTGAGCACATTCCGACTGGTGCCATGGGATGATGATGTGCCATTCTTCTTGGCTGATTTTGTGAATGCCAAGGAAAAACCATTGGGCGTTTGCCCTCGCAGCCTGCTCAAGAGTATCAAGGCAAAGTCGGAGAAGATGGGCTACAGACCGTTCTTCAGTCAGGAGTTTGAGTGGTTCAATTTTGCTGAGAACGCGGACGACCTTCATGAACGAGG
>JBFHEW010000528.1:0-2797 GCA_041583955.1 Bacteroidia bacterium
ATGCTTGGAATCCTTTCGGTGCTTCGTTTGCACCACGCTTGTAGGCTTTCGCCACGCTTCCGAAGATGAGGAACATCAACAATACGGTGATAAGGATACCGGCCACGGTCTTGGTAATGGATAGGTCGATGAAAGAACCTGGGACTCCTGCGAAAAACCCGCCCCAATTCTGCTCCGAGTAACCAAGGCTCATGGCTTCGGTTGCATTCAAGTGTTCTGTTTCGTTGGCCATTGGGTTGTTCTCCCCAAGACGGTAAATGTGTCCATGGTCAAGGATGTACCTGTTCTTGGCCGCATGTCCGTGATGAAAAGCGGAAGACATGAAAACGCTCAGACCATCATCCACACTATATAATATGATAGGAAGTGGAATGCTTACTGCATGACCACCTACGTCCATCAGATGGATGTCGTATGCATCCATCACGTGATGCATGATCATTTCCCCAGCATTGAAAGCTTCATGCTCTTCGTGACCGTGGTCGGCATGCACATCACCCGCTTCAGCGGAATCGTGTTCCGCGGCATGCTCAAGCGCATGTTGTTCGTCAGATTCTTCTTGAGCCGACAAACTTCCTGATGTTAAAAAGGCAAGTGAGAGAAGAAGGAAAAATGGCTTGAAAGCCTTGTGTAGTCTATGTTTCAGCATTATCGAAACGGGTTTATTGTACCGCCTGATTTTTCGGCTGCAAATATAGACAAAACAAAACCAAAGAAGCAACGGTTTTTCTTTGCCTTTCGACCAATGTGGAAACCGTTGCACGCGGAGCACCGGCCCCGGCCCGTTTCAGTTGTTTTTTTTGAGCGTGGAAATGGCTGATGTCACCTCCAGAATGGAGTATACCACGTACAGTGTAAGAAAAGCAATGATGACCGGGGTTGCCGTTTCTTTGAAAATGAGCACGTAGATGCCGAGGGCCACGATGTAAACCAACATTTTCAGTCCGGTTATGGCCATGAAATACGTTGGGAAGCGCTGTGGTTTCCCGTAAGATGCCTGTATGGTGAAATGATGCACCGCCATGCTTGTTCCGAACATGAAAAGACCGCAAAGCGAGAGATGCAGTGTGTTCAATTCCACATCGACCGTTTCGTTTATCACGGCCAAGCATCCCATGGCCATCAGGTAAACGATCAACGCTTTTAAGGGGTACTTCATTCTTTGAGAAGGTCTTTTATGGCAACATACATGGCTACGAAAACAGACAGGATGGTGAGTCCTCCTGTCCACCAAGGCGTTTCTGTTTTCAGGTATTTATCAAGTTGCATTCCTCCCAGGGCACCGGCAACAATGATAAGGGCCATTTGCGTGGCCAATGAAGAATATTTGATGAAAGCGTTAGGCAGTTTTTTCTTGCCGTTGCTCTTGTCTTTGTCCGGCATTGGATGCAGATATGTCTTTTATAACGCCACCCATGCTACATGAACCGCTGAAAGAGGCTCCCGGCTCAATGGCCAGTTTCTTGGTTACGATGTCTCCCTGAACCTTGGCTGTTGCTTTCAGCGACAGCAGTTCCGAAACCACGATGTTCGCCTTGATGTTTCCTTCGATCTCGGCATTCTCGCAGCGTATTTCGCCATGGATGGAGCCACTTGCACCAATTACCACACGGCCTTGGCATTCGAGGTCTCCTTTCAGCGTTCCATCTATCCGAAGGTTTCCTTTGGCCTTGATGCTTCCTTCAATGACCGTGTCACTGTTTATATGGTTCGGCATTCCTGCACCGGAGTTGCCCTTAGAACTATCGTTGTTTGATTTGCTATTGAACATTTTTCCTTTCCCTTTGTAACTTGCTCCGCTTCGCGAAGGATGCCAAATATAGCAATCCTTGGTAAAGCGCTGTTTTTACGCATGTTGCATTAACAATCGTTATCATATTACAATGGCAGAAAGTCCGATCAGAGAACATTTCAGAGCGCAGATAGGGAAAGAGGTGGCATCCACCCCTCCGGGATTCAGCGAATGGCTGCAACCGAAAATGATCGCAGTAGAGGAGGATTCACTCACAGTTGAGGTGGTTGTGAGACCTGAAATGTGCAATCCGGCAGGTACGTTACATGGCGGCATTCACTCTGCCATTCTGGATGAGGTGATAGGGATGACCGTTGCAGCCATGGGAAACGACACGCATTTCGTTTCGTTGAACATGACCACCGATTATCTACGGGCCGCCAGATCGGGCGAACGGGTTCGGGCCACCAGTCAGGTGATACGTAAAGGGAGAACGGCCATCCATCTTATTGCCCAACTCACCAACTCGGAAGGGAAAGAACTTTCGCGTGCCACGCAGAACATGGTTTCCATAGGTGCTCCAATGAAAATGTGATGAGAAAACTTTCAGCGGTCATCATCACTTACAACGAAGCACGCAACATCAAGCGATGCATTGCCTCGTTGGATGGTGTAGCAGACGAAATAGTGGTGGTCGATAGCTTTTCAACAGATGCCACACCCAGCATCTGCAAAGGAATGAACGTGCAGTTCCATCAGCGGGAGTGGAAAGGCTACAGCAAACAGAAGAACTATGGCAACGGATTGGCTTCTAACGACTGGATCCTTTCCCTAGATGCGGACGAGGCACTTTCTGAAGATCTCAGAAGAGCCATCATCCGCGAGAAGGAATCGGGCAATCACTTCAACTATTCCTTCAATCGGCTTACCAACTACTGCGGCAAATGGATCCATCATTCGGGATGGTACCCCGACACCAAGCTCCGCATGTTCAACCGTACCAAAGACGATTGGCAGGGCGAAGTGCACGAAAAACCGACAGTTGATCCTGCCACGGTGCGAAAA
>JBFHEW010000529.1:0-2796 GCA_041583955.1 Bacteroidia bacterium
GATCAGAGACGTGACAGGTAAGCAAGTTTCTCGCACCATGCTCTATGCCGTTGCCGGAGACAATCGTTTCAACTTTGATGGCAGTGCACTGAGCAGCGGCCTTTACACCTATTCACTCTCGAATGGAGTGAATGTGCTCACGGAGCGCATGGTGATAAACAAATAGACGATTAAAACGTTTCTTTAGCCCTTGACCATTTCGTGGTCGAGGGCTTTTTTTTGAACTAATTTTGCGATCACATACATCATCCAACATGAAAAGAACATTGGCAATCGGAGCAATAGGATTCGTAGCATTGGTTTTCGCTTCCTGCAACAAGAACCTTGATAAGGTATTGTTCGGAACATGGGAGGTTACCAAGGTGGAAGGAACACTCAACGTCAATGGGTCTCCGGTATTCACGGGCGAGGATGCCAATGCCACGGGCACAGTTGAATTTGAAAGCAACGGTAGAGGCGAGCAGAATTATTCGTTCACCTTTTCCGGTACGAATTACCCGCAGACAGGAACCTTTTCTTGGGAGGCCAACGATGACGAGATCATCATTAACCGAACCTCTGAGCCGGATATGATCTGGAACAGAATTCTCAACACGGAAACAAAACAGGTTGCATCATACAAAATCATTGTGGATGCCAACCAGAACTGGGACTACACCATCACGTTGGAAAAGTAGTCGGAAGTGCGGTTCCCGGATGCTGGAATCCACGCAGCTCACTCTCCTGGGTGATATATCCTTTCAGCATTCTTCTCCAGTTCGCTACGTTGTAGCGGCATCGGCTTGTATTGATGGTCACGGAACAGTTCCATCTGGTCGGTGAAATGCTTGCTGTCAGGGCGGTTGTTGGCTCCGAATGCATTTACACTCCTTACCTGAGCACCTTCGGCATCAAACCGTACCACTTGGATATATCCATCTCCGGAAGTCATCTTATACAACCCCTTTTTCTTGTCAGCCAATTTGGTGTCGCAAGCGCGAGGCACTTCACGAAGTCCATCTATAGGCAGGCTTTTATCGCCACGCATCAAGCGCTGCACATCGCCTAACGGCACATCGATGGTCCCATGGGTCTTCAGTAGTAGCTTCTTGGCCTTTCGCAAGGCACCCACTGCCATTTCTTCGCTCACTCCTTGGTCGCGTATCATCAGGATGGCGAATGGTGCATCCACCTCGCGTTGCATGAAATCGTGTGTCACCATGGCCAAGGCTGCGTCCATGTTTTCCACGTTCCCCTTCTTGTCCCATTGCTTCATTTTACGAATTGCGTCTGCGATATCGGGATACTTTTCTTCATCCAACGAATACAGTTTCTCAAACTTCCTCTCGTACGTGCCATCAGGATGGTAGGCGTTATCGAATTTGATGCGATGGAGGTCCTGTTCGGTGAATTTCCCTTCGTGACTCTTCATCAGATGCCCGAACCTTTCGCCACGATTGTACTCGAAACTCTGTAATCCGGGGAAGTATTCGTCCCAATTGCAACTGTCGCCCGTGCAGTGCAGTGGTGTGTTGTTCGCGTTATAAACAAAACCACATTCCGGGTTCTCTACATGGGGCAATTGCTCGTAGTCGAGGATATCGTTCCATTTATAGTCAGATGTGTTGGCCGTGATAGGAGCAGACCAATCCAAGCGCGGATTCCGCTTCGGCACCTTTCCTCCTGAGTGCAACATGATGTTTCCGCTTTCATCGGCATAGACCGTATTGAAAAGGGGAACGGCCTGCATTTTCATGGCTTCGGTGAACTGCCCGAAGTGCTTCGCCTTGTTCATGAGATACCATTGTTCAGTGGCTCTGATGTCTTCGTATGCTGCGAATCGGAACGCAAAGGTGCCATGCTTGCTTTTGTAGACAGGGCCGTATTCGCACCATTTCACCTTTTTACTCACTCCGATCACCATTCCGGCCACTTTGACCTTCAGCTTGGCCTTGCGCACGTAGAATTCGCGCCATTCGCCATCGTACTTGTATTGGTTCTTATTCTTAGGATTGAGTTCCAGCTTGTAGATGTCGCCAAACTGATGGTAATTGAAGGTATGTGCCCAGCCCAGATGTGGGTTGGCACCAACGAATATGGTGGTACCGCCCGGAAAAAGCCCGCCAACGCAGTTCCAACCTTCTTCGCTTACCACATGTGCCTCGTACCATGCAAACCGGCCTTCTATCGGTTGATGTGAATTCACCAGGAGGTATGGTTTCCCATCGGCCATCTTATCTGCTGATACGGCCAACGCATTTGAACCCGATCCCGTGTGGGTCTCGTTGGCTCCAAGGAATTCCTTGATACGGTTCTCATTCACGGCCTTAAGCGCCATGCCCAAACCGGCCATCAACGATACGCTCAGGGTAGAACTTTTGACCAGATCTTTTGCTTCAATCGGAAAAGACCGCTTCAAAAGAAGTTCGTTGGGATGCGCGGCAGCATAATCGTTCAGACCTTGGGCATAAGCCTCCAGAACGGCTCTGAACTGGGGAGAAAGGTCGAGCATATAACGTGCTTCAACTAGCGAGTCGAGGTTCAGGAGTTGCAGACCATAATCGAACAAAACACCATTCTTACCCTCAACACGGCCAAGCATTCCTTTGCCCGCCAGTACAGCCCGTTGAATGTTGTCGAAATCATCCTCTGAATGGGCGTAGGCAAGACCATATGCTGCATCGGCATCGGTTTTACCGAAAATGTGCGGAACACCGTAGCTATCGCGGATGATGGTTACGTTCTTTGGGTCTATGGATTGAGAATACGAAATATGGAAGCCGAGTAGGCTTAGCAGGAAGACGAAACGATGAAACA
>JBFHEW010000530.1:0-2795 GCA_041583955.1 Bacteroidia bacterium
GAACCTATGGTGGTCATCAGTTGGAGTATTCGCCCTTTCACTGCTTTCCACACTCTGTCGCGCATGGAAGAATCCTTTCTGATAAGCCACTCAGACAACGCAATACCTCGGTTGCGCATTCCAACGTTCGATTCCCACGGAATTATCTGACGTGCAGCATTGAAAGCAGCGCGCGCAGCAAACCCTTGATTGGATGGCAGAATGACGTTGTCAAGGAAACCGATCGAAGCATGTTTCGCTTCCTCTCCGAAGAACGGGTTGGCGCCAATTCGCCCTTTCAGGTACTTGCTAATTCCCGGTAGACTATCGAAATCGCGCTCCATCATCAGGAAATAGATGTTTCCCATGGAATGATCGAAGATGTAAACCGGGTGGCCTAGATCTCCGAAATGCTGTACGACCGCGTCAATATTTTTAACAATATGCTTGGAATAATCATTCACCGGAAGATCATTAGGAACTGAACCATAGTGCATGGCTGCGGCCAGGTATTTCTTGGTAGGAATTGCTGTGAGCAGACCATCATACGAGTTCAACCCGAGGAAGCCATGGATGAGAAGTACCACAGGTTTCTTGCTCTTGGCAAAATAGCTGTACGGTTTCGGCAGATCGATCTTGATGTTACTGGCACCGTAAGGCGTTTCGCGCTCTATTTCCAATTGGGGCCATGTAAGGGCCTTATCATCTATGAAAACTTTCAGCCGTTTTTCGGAGTTCTCGATGAAACGCAGAAAGCTAGGGCTCTCGTCAAATTTTCCCCATCGGTAGTACAACCATGCCAACGCTCTTCGCTTATCGGCTTTCGTTGCAAGAAACGCGATCCTACTGCTTTTAAGTATGAACGCTGGTGTTAGCGTCAACTCCTTTTCGGACCTATCATGTACCACGCAGCCAATATCCTGCACCTGGAATGCATCTGAATAGCGCGTTACGCCAGCAACTCTTCCTGCAGAATCGGTTGCCACGAACATATAATCCACCCCTTCCTTGTTATTCTCTGCGAGGTACTTCGCCAGCTTCTTATTCATTTCAGCACAGTACTCCTCCATATTGTCGCGGTTAAGGCTGCGACCGAGGATCTGATCCTTAGAAATACGTCCAGAAGCAAGTAGAGACTTCAGAAATCCGACTGCATCAGTAACACCTACCAGTCCACGTTGACGTTTCAGTTTTGAATTGACGAAAGTGAACCGGAGCAATTCGGGCTTACTGAGTTTATCCCAGTGGTCTAAAATGTATTGATAAGCACCCGAGGGTGATGTACCATGACTGAGTGCGGCAATGAATTTCTGTCCTTTTCGGGTGGTTTCGTTTGCATGAGTGATGAAATCCAGTCCGACAGCCTCGTCAAACGCCTCCTTCTCCTTGAAATACTCTGACTTTGGGGCAACATACGGACCACCGTAATCCGGAACGACCGCTTCCTTCTTCTTTCGCTTTGAAACACTCATTATCTTCTTCCTGCTATCTTTTGACACGACCTGATTTCAACCGATTAACGTTCTATGCTTAACGGTGGTGTTACGGTTGCGAGGCTAGAATGCGTTCAGCCTCTGCTATCCACGCTTGAGGGCCCCCATTCACATATCCTGTGCTTCCGATCTTGCCAAAACCGATCTCTGTTCCGTTTTTCGTAGGTGTTACAAACCAGATGGTGGGGTAACCTCTCACTTCAAACATGCGTTGGATGTTCATGTTCTGTTGCCTAAGCTCTTCTGTTTGGGCAGTTCTTCGCGGAAAATCCAATTCGAGCAACACCACGTTCTCTTTCGCCCATTTTTCAAACTCCGGCTTAAAGAACACCTCTGCCTGTAACCGTTTGCACCATCCGCACCAGTCACTTCCTGTAAAGAAGAGGAACAATGGTTTCTTTTCTGCAATGGCCTTATCCACAGCCGTAATCATATCGGTATGCCACTCCAAGGTACCGCTACCTTCTTGGGAATACACATTCACGCTCAACAGAAGCGCTAACATCACTAATAAATTCTTCATGTCACGAAACTAGAATAATATCAGGATAACGTAAACCTCACAATAGTGTTGCATTCCTTTTTAGGTAATCAGGTTTACATATCAATTCAGAAGGCTCATTTCTCCCATCCGAGTATCCGCAATTCACCGTCCTGATTTCCAACCCAATGGCGCTTAGGATCCTTATGCTTTTTTTGTTCTGGTCTATTTTTCTCCTCGTCCATGATAGCCTGCTGCAAAAGAGGCGTGGGCTCGTTTTCAACAACCTTCGTGGTCCTTACAACGACCGGTCTTCCAGATGGATCCCGATCTCCTGCGAGTGTAGCGGAAATGGAAGCGATGAAAAGCGTTGACTTTCCAGATGGCAACGGTTTCAAACTCAACTCCAAGCTATCCTTTCTTAAACCGAGTTCGTGCAACACGTAACCTTCATTCAGTAACCGGCTTTTGAAGGTATCCACCAATTCCGTGTCTACGGCCCAGTAGAACTTAACGCAGGTGTCGTTCTCAAAGAACACCGTCTGATTGATTCCTTCGTCAATTTGATGGACCACGCGTTCCTTCCCGTAATCGATGATGCGGTAAGGGCGAAGAAGCACCTGTGCAATGGTCCGTTTCTGTCCAAGTATGCCATCTACCAACTGCGCACTGCAATTACCGCCAAGCAGTAGCAATGCAGAAAAAAAGAGCATCGTGCGCATGTGAAACAACTTCTTCTTCAATCGATTGTCTTAAAGGAGCAAAAGTAAGTGGTAATTATAAGGAACTTTCGGGCAGCTATTTCGTAGCCCCGTGCAGTACATGAATAGAATGAAGGAAAA
>JBFHEW010000531.1:0-2793 GCA_041583955.1 Bacteroidia bacterium
GCTGCGCGGGCATACAACAAGAAGTCGATCGAACTTTTCGGAAAGACGGGAAGTTTGAACGTTATCAAATAGTGCGGCTGCTGTTTTAAGAGTGAAGGGTGTCCCGATATTCGGGATGCCCTTTTTTCATTTCGCGGATCGTGACACGTCAGTCTGTTTCTGTCGACCTTACTTTAATGTGGAGGCTAAGGAAGCTCACATCCTTATCGATCGGCTGAATGGAATATTCCAATTTATTACCGCTTCGCTTATAGATGTCAAGCAAACCCAGACCAGCACCGCCTTTGTCAGAATAGGTTGAAGATCCAAGTCGCTCGCTATAGATGTCGCGCATGTCTTCATGTTTCCATGCATTTATCTCCTTGATCTTGTCCTCCAGTGCCGGTATATTGGCGTTCCGAATGCGGTTTCCGGTTATAATGAAAATATCAGAGTCGCTTCTACCCAATAGTAGTAGGCTGGCGATCTCCTCTTCCTGTCCTGTGCCAGATTCTCCATGATTCACAATATTCTGAAGACATTCTACCAGAATATTGAAAATACGTTTACGAAGCTTCTTCTCCTCACCGCTCTGCATCAATCTCATTTCTGTAAGAGTGAGTAGTTGCTGAATGGTGGATTCGGTGATGTGGTCGCGATAGGCGAGCAGTAACTCATTGTCGGACATCATCCGGTCAATATCAAAATACTGGTCTACGTTGCTCACTCTTTTCGATTGGTTGGGTTTTCCTACGGTAGGTTTTCAAAAAAGTTCATCTTCTTTCCGATTTCGGTCACGTTTGGTTAATAGATACCTTTATGCGATGAAAGTGGAAGGACTGACAGGAGAGGTTACAGGGCTGTTGAACGAGGGGAAAGTGCTTCCGATCATGGAAGAATTCTACACCATTCAAGGAGAAGGCTATCATACCGGCACAGCGGCCTATTTTATCCGTATTGGCGGCTGTGATGTGGGATGCCATTGGTGTGACGTGAAAGAAAGCTGGGACGCATCCGTTCATCCGTTGGTTGAAATTGGAAATGTGGTTGAGAATGCAAGTCGGCAACCATCCAAAGTAGTGGTCATAACAGGTGGCGAACCATTGACCTTTAATCTCACCGAGCTTACCGATGCACTTGTTCAGAAAGGGATCAAAGTACACGTAGAGACTTCTGGAGCTCATCCGTTCTCCGGAAAGTTCGACTGGGTGTGTCTGTCTCCCAAGAAAACGGCCCCGCCACGGCACGAATACTATGCAGTTGCCAACGAATTGAAGGTCATCATTTATAATAGGCACGATTTTGAATGGGCAAATGAACATGCGCTCAAAGTATCGGAAGACTGTAAACTCTATCTTCAGCCCGAATGGAGCAAACGGGAGGAGGTGATGCCGATGATCGTTGACTACGTAATGAAGAATCCGAGGTGGAATGTTTCCATCCAAACGCATAAATACATGAACATTCCGTGAGGTATCTGACATTCATATTGATTTCCATTGGCCTGCTTCTTTCTTCAGAAAGCAAAGCACAACGGCAGTATACCACCGACTCCAAAAAGGCCATTAAGTATTTTGAGGAAGCACTCAAGTATTACAGTGCCAAGCGAAATGCAGAAGCGCTGGAAATACTGCAGAAGGCGATAAAGGCAGACGAGAACTTCGTGGAAGCACATACCGTTTCTGGCGACTGTTACACCGATCTGGGCGATTTTCCCAACGCGATCGCCTCATACCAGAAGGTGGTTGACCTTGCTCCCGATTTTTTAGCAACCTCCTACAAGCAATTGGCTGATGTGCAGTTCAAAACGGGTGATTACGAATCAGCGTTGTCGAACTACACGATCTTCATGACGAAGAAAAGGGTTAATCCGCAGATACGGGAAACCGCTGAACGGTATATGAAAAACGCAGCGTTCGGGGCAGAAACAAAGAAGAACCCTGTACCATTTGACCCGAAGAATCTTGGAGAAGCCGTCAACACCCCCGATTATGAGTACTTCCCGGTTCTCACGGCCGATGAACAGACACTCGTTTTTACCCGTAACAAACGAACGAACGGAGGCGATTATCAGGAGGATTTCTACGTGAGCACAGCCACCAAGGATGGTTGGAACACCGCTAGGAACTTTGGCGATCCGATAAACACGGACGACAACGAAGGAGCGCAGACCATTACGGCAGATGGTCAGCAGCTGTTCTTCATTGGCTGTAACCGGAAGACAGGAATGGGAAGTTGCGACATCTACCGTTCGTTAAGGAACGGAAAGAAGTGGGGGAGACCTGAGAACCTTGGGCCACCGGTCAACAGTTCGAAATGGGAAAGCCAACCGAGTATTTCTGCCGATGGTAAAACCCTCTATTTTGTAAGCAACCGACCGGGCGGATCGGGCGGAATGGATATTTGGGTCACCCAACTGGCCCCAAACAATGAATGGACCGTGCCACGGAATCTAGGTGATGTGATCAACACGCCTTTTTCGGAAGAAACACCATTCATCCATCCGGACGGACGAACGCTTTACTTCACATCGAACGGTCATGTGGGCATGGGAGAGAAGGATATCTATGTCACCCGAATGGACGAGGATGGGAACTGGTCTGTGCCGCAGAATCTCGGATACCCCATTAACACCTGGAACGATGAGCAAGGGCTCTTCGTTGCGGCCAGTGGAGAACGAGCATACTTCAGTTCAGACAGGAAGGGCGGATTCGGTAAACTTGATATCTACTCGTTTCAGTTGCATGAGGCAGTTCGGCCAACAAGGGTCACCTATGTGAAAGGGAAAGTAACAGATAAGGTGACGGGGCAGCC
>JBFHEW010000532.1:0-2789 GCA_041583955.1 Bacteroidia bacterium
CTACGGGCAAATTCGGTCATGTGATCCTTGGTCCTGCTGAAAAGATGTGGTTGAAAAATGCCTTTCACCGTTCTTCCAGGAAAGAGTTCGCGCACGGAATTGATGCACGCGTTCAATTCGGTAGGATGATGCGCGTAGTCGTCAATGTACACCACTTCATCCGTGTTGATCAATACTTCAAATCTTCGCTTCACCCCTTTGTAGGATGCCAACCCGTTTCTGACCTCCTGTTCCGAAAGGCCAAGTTGATCCACGGCAGCAAATGCGGCAATGGCATTTTCCACGTTATGCAGCCCTGGCATACCGAATGTCAGATCCTTAACGGTTCCTGTTGGGGTATGCACATCGAAACGGTATCTGCCCGAGCCGATGGAAAGGTTGGATGCATAGTAATCGCATGGCTCATTGAGAGAATACGTGAAGCGTTTCTTGTTTGCGTCCGAGAACGGTAGTCCAAGGCGATGGATCAATGTTCCATCGTTGGCAATAAGCTGCGTGAACTCGTGGAACGACTTCAGCATTTCGTCAGCCGAACCGTAGATGTCCAAGTGATCGGCATCTACCGAAGTAACAATGGCGATCTTTGGCGAAAGGGTAAGGAATGAACGGTCGAACTCGTCTGCCTCCACTACCATCAGGTTGCTGGTGGTCGATGTGAGGAGGTTGGTATTGTAGTTTGAGCTGATTCCTCCTAGGAAAGCGTTGCAATCTTTGGATGATGATCGGAGCAGATGTGCAACAATGGAGCTTGTTGTTGTCTTACCATGGGTTCCTGCAACAGCCACTGTATGGTAGGTTTTGGAAAGCTCGCCCAATACCTGCGACCGTTTCAGAAGTACGAAGCCGTTCGATCGGAAGTAATTCAATTCCGAGTGTGTGCCAGGGACTGCAGGCGTGTAGATGATCAAGGTGTTCTCCGTGTTCTTGAAGACATCCGGAATGGTTTCCGCATCATCCTGATACCGTACCGGAATGCCTTCCGATTCCAGTTGTCTGGTAAGTTCGGTAGACGTGCGGTCGTATCCGCTTACGGTTACACCACGCTGGGCGTAGAAACGTGCAATGGCACTCATCCCAATGCCTCCGATACCTATCAGATAGACAGCTTGTATGTGGGTCAATCCTTTCATGCCGTCTTTGCCAGTTTGAGGATTTCCTTTGCTATCTCCTTATCCGCATTTGGCAGCGCCAACTTTTTTATGTTCGTGCTGAACCGTGCTTGAGTGGCCTCATCAGAAAGCAGTTTCAGCGACTCTTCGCAGGCTTTGTTCCCAGCTTGGTTGTCAGGTACCAGAATGGCTGCATCGGCATCAACCAATGCCTGTGCGTTCTTTGTCTGATGGTCTTCTGCTGCAAACGGGAATGGTACAAGCACCGCTGGTTTTCCAACGATGCACAGCTCCGATATGGAACTTGCTCCAGCGCGGGAAAGGACCACATCTGCCACGGCATACGCCTGATCCATGGTGTAGATGAAATCGGAAACGAAGAAGTTGGTAGCATGTGCATCAGCAACTGCTTTCCGTGCTTCATCAATAAAGAGTTTTCCCGTCTGCCAAACCACCTGGACATCTGCTTTCTTGAAGTCCTCGATGTGCGCTTTCATGGCCAGATTGATGGATCGGGCACCTAAACTTCCGCCAATGACAAGCAGCGTTTTCTTCTCTGGATCAAGGTTGAAGGTCCTGTGGCCTTCCTGACGTTTCCCTTTCAGATCAAGGATGTCCTGTCTGACCGGGTTTCCTGTTCGGATGATGTTCTTTGCGGGGAAGAAAGCATCCATTCCTTCGTATGCTACACACACCTTGGCGGCCTTTGCACCCAAGAGTTTATTGGTAATGCCTGCGTAAGAATTCTGCTCCTGAATAACGGTAGGAATACCCATTGTACTGGCCGCATACATCACGGGGCCCGAGGCGAATCCGCCCACACCCACAACCACATCAGGGTTGAATTCCTTGATGATGCTGCGCGATTTCAGTAAGCTTCCGATCAGTTTAAATGGGAAGCCCAGGTTTTTCAGCATATTGCTTCGATTCAAACCGGCAATGTTCAGTCCAATGATCCGGTATCCGGCTGCAGGCACCTTTTCCATTTCCATTTTACCCAAAGCGCCCACAAACAGAATCTCAATATCTGATTGCAACTTCTTCAGCGCATTGGCAATGGCAATGGCCGGGAAGATGTGTCCGCCCGTGCCTCCTCCTGATATGATCACCTTAACCTTCGACATGACTCAGTTCTGGTTGAGGTTGTTTTTCATTCAAAGAGCGGCTTACGCTCAGGATCATTCCGATGGCAATGGAGGTGAACCAGATGGAGGTACCTCCCATACTGAGAAGAGGTAGCGGCTGACCGGTTACCGGAAACAGGTTGACAGCAACGGCCATGTTGATGAATGCCTGAAAAATGAGACTGAACGTGCAGCCGAAAGCCAGCAGTGTTCCAAAGGTGCTTGTTCCTTTGTGCACGATCCGTAGTCCTCTGAAAAGCAGGATCAGATACAGGAATAGAATGGCCATGCCGCCAACGAATCCCCATTCTTCAATGATGATGGCGTAGATGAAATCGGCATAGGCACTTGGAAGTCTGTTCCTTTGAACGCTGTTTCCGGGACCCACTCCGGTAATGCCGCCAGTGGCTATGGCTATTTTGGCCTGCTCTGTCTGGTAGTTCGCATCTGCCGATTCGGCTGTTTCCTCATTGCTGAAGTACGTTTCCACACGCTGTTTCCATGTGCCGAAACGCGGAAGTACCTTTTCAATGGGCAACGCGAACGAAAGCAGGAA
>JBFHEW010000533.1:0-2785 GCA_041583955.1 Bacteroidia bacterium
AAAACCATTGGGCGTTTGCCCTCGCAGCCTGCTCAAGAGTATCAAGGCAAAGTCGGAGAAGATGGGCTACAGACCGTTCTTCAGTCAGGAGTTTGAGTGGTTCAATTTTGCTGAGAACGCGGACGACCTTCATGAACGAGGCTTTACGGAACCTCAACCACTTACGCCTGGCATGTTCGGTTATTCGCTTCTGAGAAGCTCTCAGGAGAAGGAATATTTCAATGACATTTTCGATTACATGGACCAGTTCGATGTGCCTATTGAAGGCCTCCACACTGAAACCGGACCTGGGGTTTATGAGG
Organism: Bacteroidia bacterium; assembly: GCA_041583955.1. Lineage (GTDB taxonomy): Bacteria > Bacteroidota > Bacteroidia > UBA10329 > UBA10329 > UBA10329. The sequence goes on from JBFHEW010000533.1 coordinate 303, forward strand.
CAGCCATCATGTATGGCGACATCCTTCAGTCGGCCGATAGAGCCGTTCTTTTCAAAGGTGGCGTAAAGGAAATTGCTCATCTGCACGGAGTGATCCCGACCTTCATGGCCAAGATAAGTCCGAAACTTCCAGGTTGCAGCGGGCACATTCATCAGAGCCTCTGGGACGACAAGAACAACCTCTTCTCCGATGCCAAAGGGAATAAGGGCATGAGTAAATTGATGGAAAGCTACATGGCAGGGCAACTGGCCTGTCTGCCGTTCATTCTGCCAATGATCGCGCCCACCATCAACAGCTATAAACGATTGGTAGAAGGCGCTTGGGCCCCCACCACATTGACATGGGCGGTGGATAACAGAACCGTAGCATTGCGAGCACTTCCGGCAGGTGCCAAGTCCTGCCGTTTGGAAACCCGTGTGGTAGGTTCAGATACCAATCCATACATCGCCATGGCCGCCTGTTTGGCTGCTGGATTGTACGGAATTGAGAATGAATTGAAACTCCCAGTGGCCGAAACCATTGGTAACGGTTACCGCGACAATGGCGCAGGCTCACTTCCAAAGAACCTTTGGGATGCCACCCAGGCCATGAAGAACTCTGACATCCCGAAGCAGCTGTTCGGAGAGGAATTCGTGAATCACTTTGTAGCTACCCGCGAATGGGAATGGCGCGAATTCTCCAAAGCGGTTACCGATTGGGAAACCAAACGGTATTTTGAAATCATCTGACCAATAAAAAAGCCGCCCTGAAAGGCGGCTTTTCAACTCTTATAGGTCAGGTTCATTTCACTCCCACCTTCATTACCTTGTGAGTGGTGTTCAGACTCCCGTCAATGCTTTGCATCTGAACGAGATAATTACCTGTGGAAACCTTCTCCATAGGCAGAACATATTTGGTCTGATAGGCTTCGATCTTGTCTGAGTGAACCAATTTTCCTGTCATATCGAACAACTGAAGTTCAATGTCGGAACCGTTATTTCCGAGTTCAATGTTCAAAAACTCCATCGTAGGATTCGGATACATGTTCAACCGCACATCAGCCAAGGTTTCTTCAATGGAGGTAACGGTCAACTCCGTTTGGTGGAAACCCTGCGTTAGAATGTTGGTACCGTTATCGTATGTATCTATCATCACTTCTCCAAGTGTCCAGCTCAATTGCACGTTTCCGTTGGAAAAATGTTCACCGGCACTTGCTATCACCTGCGGTTCAATGGACTGGGCCACTCCAAGTACTGGAAGGGCGGCAAACGAAAGGATGGTTAAAAACTTCATGTCATTTGTTTGAATGTCACGAATATACAAATCGTTGTGCGGATTAGTTTTACACTTTCTAATCTATTCACCACGAAATTAACATGAGTAAAGTCGTTCAATTCAATTTCCCTACCGTTATCCGCTTTGGTACAGGTGCCGTAAAAGAACTTTCAAGCCACCTGAAAGAACAAGGGAAAAAGCGCCCATTGGTAGTAACCGACCCGATCGTTGCCACCCTTCCATTCTTCCTCGAAATCGTTGAGGACATGAAAAAGGCCGGCATGGCTCCAACGGTTTATGCCGAAATGCACAAAAACCCGGTGAAGTCTGACGTTTTGAACGGTAAAGCTGCATTTGCCGGGGCCGATTGCGATAGCATTGTTGGAATTGGTGGGGGTGTTGGATTGGACGTGGCCCGTGCCATTGCCTTGGCCATCAACCACCATCGCGACCTTTTTGATTATGACGATCTGATCGGAGGCGACCAATACGTTACGGAAGAAGTGCCGTATTTCGTCACCGTTCCGACCACCAGTGGAACCGGAAGTGAAGTTGGCCGCAGCGCCATCATTGCAGATGACGTGACGCATCAGAAGAAGATCCTCTTTTCACCGAAATTGTTGGCAAGCCGCGTGTTTGCCGATCCGTCTTTGACCTTCGGACTTCCTCCGTTTGTGACTGCCGCCACCGGAATGGATGCATTGACCCATAATATGGAAGCCTACGTGGCCAAGAACTACCACCCTATGTGTGATGGTATTGCGTTGGAGGGAATAAAACTCGTAGCCAGATCGATTGAAAAAGCTACTCACGATGGACAGGACGAACAGGCCCGGGCAGACATGATGCTGGCCAGCCTCATGGGTGCGGTGGCATTTCAGAAAGGTCTTGGCGTGGTGCATTCGTTGGCGCATCCACTTTCTCAACTTTTAGATACTCACCACGGCTTGGCGAATGCTGTCAATCTTCCGTATGGAATGGAATTCAACCTGGCCGGGTTTGAAGATCGATTTGAAGCCATGGCACACGCTTTTGGGCTGAAGAACGGCAACGGCACCCAACTGATAGACGAACTGTTCAAGCTGAATGAACGATTGGGACTTCCGACCAAATTGTCTGGAATTGAGGTAAAAGCAGCGCATTTGGAGCCTTTGGCCGATCTTGCATTTGCAGACTTCTGCCACCCGAACAACCCGAAACCCGTATCCCGAGACCAGTTCCTCGCGCTT
>JBFHEW010000534.1:0-2784 GCA_041583955.1 Bacteroidia bacterium
CAACCTCAATGTGCGGCCGCTGGTGATAAGCGATGACCGCGTCATCACGTTGAAGATCGGTGATGCCGACCCCGATTTCATGATGTCGCTCGACTCGCAATCGGTGATTGTTGGACCGGAAACAGAGATCCGTGTTTCCAAGGCAGGGTTCCAGGTCGGGCTTGTGAGATTCGGTGCAAATGACTACTTTGACACACTACGTGGTAAATTGATGTGGGGTCATGATAGACGTAACTGACGGACAATCAAAAGGTCAGCGGTAATATTTTACTTATATTTGCAATCTTCGCTCAACTGGAAAAGCATCGCATGCGATCAAAAGCATTTTTACTTCTATTGATCATTCTGCCTACTTTGGCTTCGGCACAACGCTGGAAGCGTCAGCGCTACGAGTGGGTGACCGGTGTAGGCGCAACCCAGTTTCTGGGTGACGTAGGTGGTCGGGATCAGATCGGCTCGGATTTCTTCTTTGACCTTGATGCGGCTTCTACACGGTACGTTGTCAACTTGGGACTCAGATACAAGATCTCGCAATATGTCTCGGCCAAGACAGGTTTCAGTTTTGGTGAAATAGCCGGAGACGACAAGTTCACGAAAGAACCTTTCAGGCAGAACAGGAATATTCACTTCCGCTCGCCAGTAGTGGAATGGGCCACGCAGATCGAGGTTTCATGGATGAAAGAGTCCGTAGGAAGCCGTTACAAGATCAGAAGGGTAAGAGGTAGAGGACGAAAGGGAAGTCAAGTGTACGTTTATGGATTTGCCGGGGTCGCGCTTCTGTACATGAACCCCATGGCACAGTACAATGGCAAGTGGCATGCGCTCAAGCCGCTTCATACGGAAGGGCAGGAATTCGTGCCGTCAAGAAGCGAGTATTCCAACTGGCAGTTTGCCATTCCGTTCGGAATCGGTATGAAGTACGCATTGGACAAGAACAGCAGCATCGGATTGGAATATGGTCTTAGAAAGACCTTTACCGATTACATAGATGATGTGAGCACGTCTTATGTTTACACGAAGTGGGCTCCGAACAGCGCAGCGTTGCAACAAGCGCTCGGATACGATAATGTGGCCGCTGCTCTTGCTGACCCCTCATTGAATAGGGTCTCCACCAATGTAGAAGCTTTTCCAGGTGCTTGTTCCGCATGCCCAGGTCAGCAAAGAGGCGATCCCACGGATCTGGATTCTTACATGTTCATGATGATCACGTATCAACGTAAGATCCGTACAACAAGAAAGGGACTTCCGAAGTTCTAATGACGTAAAGTCATAACTTGTGATGAGAAGATTAACAGCATTCCTTTTTCTAGTTGTATTGGTTTCTTCGACCGCCCGTGCTCAATTCTCAGAATTCGGGCTGATGGGCGGTGTGTCCTACTACATGGGCGACCTCAACCCTGATATTCCTTTTAAGCAGGTCCGACCAGCCGGAGGCGTTTTCTATAGATACAACTTCAATGAGCGTTTCTCTGCTCGTGGAGCCTTTACTCTAGGCTACGTCATGGGAGATGATAGCAAATCGAAGGTGCCGTCTCAGTTGGACCGGAATCTACGGTTTGAGTCGTGGCTTTACGAGTTCGGCATTACTGGAGAATTCAATTTCTTCAAATACGCACCCGGAGACATGAACCACTTCATCACACCGTTTTTGTTCGGTGGTATTGCGATTTTCAAGTTCAATCCTCGGGCCGAAGCATCAGATGGTAATGTGTATGAGCTTCAACCATTGGGAACAGAAGGCCAAGGAACAACATTCTATCCGGATAGAAAGAAATACTCACTCACCACGGCCTCCGTACCTTTCGGTCTTGGGGTCAAATGCAATATATCCAAGACATTCTCTGTTGGTCTGGAGTGGGGCATGCGGTACACCTTCACCGATTATCTGGATGACGTAAGCGGCACGTATGCGTCTCCTAACGTTATTCAGGCAGAGCGCGGAAACATTGCCTATGAACTGGCAAACCGCTCCAATCTGACGGACGAAACGCTTGAAGGAAGACAAAGAGGCAACTCCAAAACAAACGATTGGTACTCGTTTGCACTCATCACTTTTTCCATGAATCTTAAGGCGAGACCGGCCAAATGCCCAGCATACCAGTAAGTCCCGATCAGTAGAGTACATTTGCATCGCCTTTCGGGGCGATTTTTAATTTAGTAATGGCCATAAACAACCGCATAGATCAGAGTAAGTTGCCGAAGCACGTGGCGGTTATCATGGATGGTAATGGGCGTTGGGCCAAGCAACGTGGCAAGTTGCGCACATTCGGTCATGGTAAAGGCGTCAACGCAGTGAGGGAAACTGTGGAGTCGGCTGCCGAAATGGGAATAGAATACCTGACGCTCTATGCCTTCTCTACCGAGAACTGGAATCGTCCCAAGTATGAGATCAATGCATTGATGACACTGTTGGTTAAAACCATCAATAAGGAGACCAAGACATTGACCGACAACAATATCCGATTGAACGCCATCGGAGACCTGAAAAGTCTCCCTTCGTCCTGTCTGAAAGAATTGAATGAGGCCATTGAAAAAACGAAGGACAATACACGCATGACTTTGACGTTGGCGCTGAGCTATTCTTCAAGATGGGAAATGACAGAGGCGATAAAGACGATTGCAAAAAATGTTAAATCGGGGAATTTGGATGCAGATACTATCGATGAGTCTATCATTGATCAGCATCTTTGCACCGCTGGAATCCCAGACCCGGAACTACTTATAAGAACCAGTGGAGAGCATCGGATCTCCAATTTTCTGCTTTGGCAGATCGCGTATGCAGAA
>JBFHEW010000535.1:0-2783 GCA_041583955.1 Bacteroidia bacterium
ACTGAGATAAAGAAGAGATACGAGAACGTACCTCCCATCATCGGTCTGAGCGGCAACATCCTTCAACGGGATGAACAGGGAAACCTGAAATCGGACATGAACGACCTGCTTTTGAAACCAGTGGTCTCAAACGATATTGAACGGATGATAAAGAAGTGGGTGGCGTAGTACCGGATAAACCGGTCTTACACCACAATATTCACAATCCTTCCGGGAACAACGATCACCTTCTTCGGTGTTGCACCCTCCAATCGCTCCAGCACATCTGCATTGCTGAGAACGGCCTTTTCCACTTCTTCCTTACCCATAGTGGCAGGCAGTTCAAGATTAAGGCGGGTCTTTCCGTTGAAGCTGATCGGGTATGAAATACTGTCTTCGACCAGGAATTTTTCGTTGAAGGCGGGGTACTCGGCAAACGTGATGCTCTCTTTATGACCCAGTTTTTCCCAGATCTCTTCGGCCATGTGCGGAGCGTACGTTGAAAGAACAACCGTCAACGGCTCGAGTATTGCACGCTTGTTGCACTTCAGGTCGTTGAGTTCGTTCACACAGATCATGAACTGACTCACGCAGGTATTGAATGAAAGTCGTTCGATGTCTTCCTGCACCTTTTTAATGGTGGCGTGCAGTGCTTTCAACTCTTTGGCGGTAGGTTCCTCTTCCGAAACGATGAACGTATCACCTTCGTGGAACATGTTCCAGAACTTCTTCAGAAAACGCGATACGCCTTCAATACCGTTCGTGTTCCATGGTTTGGCATCTTCCAACGGCCCGAGGAACATTTCGTAGAGGCGAAGCGTGTCTGCTCCGTAGCGGTCAATGATGTCGTCCGGATTCACAACGTTGTATTTCGACTTCGACATCTTCTCAACCTCCCAACCACAGATGTATTTACCGTCTTCAAGAACGAATTCGGCATGCTGATATTCTTCTCTCGAACGCTTGAACCTATCCAGATCCAGAACATCGTTGTCAACGATATTCACGTCAACATGGATGGCTGCTACGTCAAACTCAGCCTTTCTTCCGTTGGAAACGAATTTCCCCGACTTCTTGTCGCGATACACGAAGTTGGAACGACCCTGGATCATCCCTTGATTAACCAACTTCTTGGCAGGCTCGTCAAATGGGAGGTAACCGAGGTCTTTCAGGAATTTGGTCCAGAAACGGACGTACAGCAAGTGGCCGGTGGCGTGCTCTGCTCCACCCGCATAATAGTTCACGCTGCCCCAATAATCGATGGCCTCTTTGCTACAGAATTCCTGATCGTTCTTTGGGTCCATGTAGCGCAGGTAGTACCAGCTGCTTCCTGCCCAACCAGGCATGGTGGAAAGTTCAATCGGGTAACCTTCTCCATTCGGAACAACTTGTTCTTTTTCCGGGTCCCAGTTCCAGTTTTCGGCATTTCCCAGAGGTGGGTCGCCATCTTCGGTAGGTAGGTATTTCTCCACCTCGGGCAATTCCAACGGAAGTTTGTTTATCGGATACGGCACACCGTCCTTGTAATAAACAGGAATCGGCTCGCCCCAATAGCGTTGGCGACCGAATACCGCATCGCGCTGGCGGTAGTTGACCTTGCCTTTGCCAATACCCATTTCCTCGAGTTTTGCAATGGCGGTGCGAATGGCGTCCTTCACCTTCATTCCGTTCAGGAAGTCGGAGTTGATGAGGGTGCCATCTTTGCTTTCGTTGGCCTCTTCCTCCAGGTTACTTCCTTCTATTACTGCCGGAATCGGAATACCGAAATGCCTGGCGAAACTCCAATCGCGCTGGTCGCCACTCGGCACGGCCATTACCGCGCCTGTGCCGTAACCTGCCAACACGTAATCGCCTATCCAGATCGGAATGGGTTCGCCCGTAAAAGGATGTTCGGCATACGCACCTGTGAATGCACCGGAAATGGTTTTCACATCAGCCATCCGTTCTCTGTCGGACCGCGCCTTCGCCTTGGCGATGTAGGCTTCGATCTCTGCTTTCTGCTCAGCTGTTGTGATCTGAGAAACCAGCTCATGCTCCGGTGCCAAGGTCATGAAACTCACTCCGAAAATGGTATCGGGTCGAGTAGTGAAAACCTCTATTCTGAACTCCGAACCTTGAACTTTAAACTCAATTGAAGCTCCTTCCGAGCGCCCGATCCAGTTGCGCTGTTGTTCCTTGAGGCTCTCGCTCCAGTCAATGTGCTCCAGACCATCCAACAATCGCTGCGAATATGCGGTGATGCGCATACTCCATTGCTTCATCAGCTTGCGCTCCACCGGGTGTCCGCCCCGTTCCGAAACGCCATCCTTCACTTCATCGTTGGCGAGAACGGTTCCCAGTGCCGGGCACCAGTTCACATACGCTTCGCTCAAGTAGGCAATGCGATAATTGAGTAGTGTGAGCTGCTGCTGTACCTCGCTCCAACTGTTCCATTCATCGGCAGAAAAGCGAGGCGTTTCATCGCCATGGGCCTTCACTTCTGTGTTACCGTTTTTCTTGAACTCTTCGATCAGATCAGCAATCGGACGTGCCTTATCAGCTTCGTTATCGTACCACGCATCGAACAATTGAAGGAAGATCCATTGCGTCCATTTGTAGTAGGATGGATCGGAGGTTCGCACTTCCCGGTCCCAATCGAAACTGAAACCGATGTTGTCCATCTGCCTACGGAAGGTATTGATGTTGGCAACGGTGGTAATGGCCGGATGTGTGCCTGTCTGTATGGCATATTGCTCGGCCGGTAGCCCGAACGAATCGTAACCCATGGGATGCAGCACATTGAATCCCTTCAAGCGCTTATACCG
>JBFHEW010000536.1:0-2760 GCA_041583955.1 Bacteroidia bacterium
AAGTTCCCGGTGCCAAAGCACTCACATCTTCCGTGGTCGGTCCGTGCGACCAGGAATAGCTGAAATCGCCACTTCCATCCGTCACGGTGATATCGATGGCCCCATCGTTTGAAACGCAATTGGTGCCGTTGGTAACAACACCTGTCACTTCATGTCCAGGGAAGTTGTTGACGATCACGGATAGTGTATCGATACAGCCAATGGTGTTGTCAGTCACTACAACGGTGTAAACGCCAGCGGTTAGTCCGGAAAGATCCTGAGTGGTTACCGATCCGGGTTGCCAATTGTAGCCATAGTTGCCAGAACCACCGGCAACCGTAAGGTCGATGGATCCATTCGCCTCGTTACACTCTGCATTGATGCTGAAGACAGACAACGAAAGCGAAGAACCGTTGAGAATGGTCACCGACAGGTTGCCCGTACATCCGTTCGCGTCTTCCACAGAAAGCAGGTAATTGCCGGCTCCTAATCCAGAAAGGTCTTCCGTTGTCGCTCCGTTCGACCAAGTGTAGGTGTACGGAGGAACACCTCCGGCCACAGTAACGTTGATGGAACCGTCATTCAACCCATCGCAACTTACGTCAGAGTGGGTTTCTGAGAGGGTGAGTTGAGCAGGCTGTGTCAGAACAACCGTTGGGAATACATGCGTACAGTTCACCGCATCGGTCACGGTAAGTGTATACGAACCTGCCGATAGACCCGTGAGGTTTTCGGTTGTTTGGGTGGTTCCTGTCCAAGAGAAGGTGTAGGGAGGGGTTCCTCCGGTCACGCCACTCGAAGTGATGGTTCCGTCATTTCCTCCGAAACAGGTGATGTTGGTTCCGGTGAAGGTTCCGTCCCAATCGGGCGTTGTGCTGATGGTGTATGCCTGGCTCTGATCGCATCCGTTGGCATCGGTAACGATCACCGTGTAGTTTCCTCCGTCCAATCCGGAAATGCTGCTTCCTGTGTTGGGGAAACGAGGCCAAGAGTAGGTGTAAGGCGCCACACCTCCCGATACTGTGACAGAAGCTTCGCCATCGTTGCTATCAGGACATGATTCACCAACCGTAGACACGCTTATCGTAAACGGGGCAGGATCGTCAACGGTTGTAAAGCCGATGGCAGCAGGGCAACTACCGCCAGACCCGTTTTCGCCTACCACAATGATCTGGTAGTCCTGAACCCCAGAACCTAATCCGGTGAAGCAATAGCTGTTTCCCGATTGAGGCCCGGAGGTGAGCACCAGCGGTCCGTTGAAGAGGTTGATGTTGTAGTTCGGAACACCACCGGAGTAGTAAACACAGATGGAGCCATCGTTGGCTCCGCTACAGGTTACATCAGTGGTAACGATGGAATCGATAACTACCGGACACTGTGCTTTTGCTTCTGATGTCAGAAGAAACAGGGTGAAGAGCGGAATTCCAAATGAGAGTAGGTCGCGTAAAGCTCGCTTCATATCGGTCGGTTAAGTAGGAAAGTCAATGTTAAGACGGGTTGATCCAATGGTAAAATCAAGGGGTTAAAGTACAATTTTTCAGAATATTAGAACGGATGACATTCTTGGGTTCTGAAGAGATGACTGTGGACGACCAATCATGATCGCATAGTCAAAACCACGATGCGTTCTGTACCGGTCTACAGGGGGCATTTCAAGCTCCCCTCCGACCGCTGAAACGTCTGGAAATCGTTGGATCTTATTGTTGATAGGTTTCGCATGCGTTGGTCGGTTTTTTGTTTTTCGGTCATGGTTGTTTCCTGTTGAGGTCACATTCATAGCTTTCGGTATATCTTTTCTTTCGCATCCACCACTTCGAATGCGGCTCTGTCTTCGGCAAACAGAAGAGTTTCGTTGGCGCCAAGGCAAAGGAATCCGCCCACCGATAGGCTTTCTTTGAATAGGCGCAGCACCCTCGATTGCAGCGGTTTTTGGAAATAGATGAGCGCATTACGGCACATGATGAGGTCGAACTGACCGATGGCGCTGTCTTTGACCAGATCGTGCTTTGAAAAGTGCATGCTCTCTCTGATGAAGTCATGAAATCGGGCTTTCCCGCTGATGGTGGTATGGTAGTCCGACAAGGACGCTTGGCCACCACTCTTACTGTAGCTTTCTGCGTAACCGGAAAAGCCGTTCATGGAATATTCTCCTCTTGTGGCCTGTTGCAACACTTCCGGATTCAGGTCTGTTCCGAGCATGGCAGACCGTTTCAATAGCTTCGCTTCGTGAAGCAGAATGGCCATGGAGTAAACTTCTTCCCCAGTAGAGCAGGCTGCATGCCAAACGTTCAGTTGGTTCCGTTTTTGCAATTCGGGCAGCACCTTGGTTCTGACTGCCGCAAAAAAGTCAGGGTCACGGAACATTTCGGTGACGTTCACCGTGACATCCTTCAGGAAACGTGAGAAGTATTGGGGGTCGTGCGCCACGCGCTGAAGCAAGGCATTGAAATTCCCGTTGCCGTCTTTGTCTGCTATGCGTTGAATACGTCTTGTAAGCGATGCCTTTGAATAACCGGAGAAATCGATTCCATGGGAGTGATTGAGTACGCTAACGACCCTTTCCAACTCGCTTTCACCTACATGAAACTGCATGGATGTTGTCCTGCCCATCATTTCAATGTGTCGTGTAGTAGACCGCTGAATGCTTGGTGAGCATTGGGCGCTTGATCGTGCGCAGCTGCGTTCCAGTATGTTCTGTGAGGCATGTGTCCAATCGGCTTGATTCCGAAGGGCTTATACCCGATCCAGCAGATTGGGTTACAATCACTTGAATCCATAAAG
>JBFHEW010000537.1:0-2759 GCA_041583955.1 Bacteroidia bacterium
AAAAAACAACCCAGCCCCAAAGCAGGAGGTTCACGATCAGCACCGACATGTTGGCCAGCGTAGCCAGCTGCATGACGGCAAGCCCGGCCACCAGAGACCAGGCCTTTGCCGATGATGATCCTGTCCATTCGTAAACGAAATAAAGCGCTGCCAACATGTAGGCCATGGACATTCCGTAGCCTCGGGTATAACCTAGAAACTCAATGGTGAAATGGCTGAACGCCAGGGCCAAAAAGAGCGCCCAACGTGGCCACCTTTCATTTAACTGGAAACTCAGTAAGTACGAAAACGCCAAGTAGAGAATGGCAGAAAGCACATTGGGCAACCGAATGGCAAACTCAGAGTTACCGAAAAGGGAGTAGCTGATCGTGCCCAACAATGAGTTCAGCACATGATTGTTTGCATCCCAATGGGCAATGCCCGGCCAGAACTCTCCTTGTTGTATGTAATAGAAGAACGTTACCGACTCATCAAAACTCAACGGAACCAAAGCGGCCCTGATGGCCACATAGGCAAATACACCGGCCAAAAGCCCAAAGGCAAGGCTCTTTTCAAAACCGAGCTTGCCTAACAGATTCACGCTTTGGGCCTTACCGTACGCTGCTCAATACACTTCTCGAACTTTTCACCTTGAAAGATCCGGTTCACGAAGATTCCTGGCGTATGAATGAAGTTCGGATCCAATTCGCCTGGCTCTACCAGCTCCTCCACTTCTGCCACCGTGATCTTTCCGGCCATGGCCATCATGGGGTTGAAGTTGCGGGCGGTTCCTTTGTAGATGAGGTTACCGAAATGGTCTCCCTTCCATGCTTTCACGATGGCAAAGTCTGCGGTCAATGCCGATTCGAGGATATGTGGTTTGCCGTTGAAAACACGCACCTCCTTGCCTTCGGCAACCTCGGTTCCGTACCCGGCAGGAGTGAAAAATGCAGGGATTCCCGCGCCTCCTGCCCTACACCGTTCTGCCAACGATCCTTGCGGAATCAGGTCAACCTCCATTTCTCCGCTAAGCATGAGGCGCTCAAAGAGGTCGTTCTCTCCAACATAGGACGATATCATCTTGCGTATCTGTCTTTTTTGAAGCAGCAGCCCCAACCCGAAGTCGTCTACCCCGGCATTGTTCGATATGCAAGTGAGTTCCTTCACTCCGATCCGTACCAGTTCGGCAATGCTGTTCTCCGGAATCCCACACAGACCGAACCCTCCTAGCATCAGGGTCATTCCATCTTCAATTCCTTTCAGTGCCTCTTGTGGGCTGTTTACAACTTTGTTCATCTAGAATTCAAATTCTGGGTCGCTCAGAGCGCCACTTGTGTTGCCTTTCTGTCTATCGTACTTATTGCAATCCAATTCCACACGGAGCTCGCCTTCGGGTCTTTCGAACGGTCCGGTAGAAATACCGATGCTTTTATCATCATACACCTGTTGCATGTATAGCGCCCAAATAGGAAGGGCCATGGCCGCTCCTTGCCCTTCAACAATGGTTCGGAAGTGCGCTGCACGGTCTTCGCACCCAACCCAAACACCTGTCACAAGGTCGGGTGTGTGGCCCATGAACCACCCGTCCGATTGGTTCTGGGTTGTTCCTGTCTTACCAGCAATAGGGTAGTTGAGTTTGTATTTGTAGCGTAGTCGTACTCCCGAACCGGACTGCACCACCCCTTCCATGAGGTTGATCATGGTATAGGCGGTCTGTTCGTCCATCACCTCATTGGTTCTCGGAACAAACTCTTCCAATACGTTCCCGGCCTTATCCTCTATTCGGGTAATGACCACCGGCTCGGTGTAAACCCCTTGATTCGTGAACGTGCAATGCGCAGCCACCATTTCATATACCGAAATGCTGGGGGTGCCCAAACAAATGGCCGGATACGGGTCGATGACAGCCGTAATGCCCATCTTACGTACCAGGTCGATGACCGCCTGCGGACCGAATTTCTTCATGACGAAAGCGGTAACGGTATTCACCGAATTGGCAAGCGCCTTCTTTAGCGACATCTCCTGTCCATCAAGCTTGTTATCGGAGTTGGTCGGGGTCCAGTTCTGCGGCAGGTTCCAGCGGTCCTTCTCAAACGTTACCGGAATATTGAGCACCTTTTCGCACGGAGACCAACCTTCTTGCATGGCCAGCGCATAGACGAATGGCTTGAAGGTGGAACCGACCTGACGTGCTCCCTGTTTCACATTATCGTACTTGAAATGCTTGTAATTGATGCCTCCTACCCAGGCACGGACAAAACCAGTGTGGGGGTCCATGGACATGACAGCTGCCTGCAAGAAGTGCTTGTAATAGCGAATGGAGTCCATTGGCGTGAGTACCGTATCTATCTCTCCTTGCCAAGAGAATATGGTCATCTCAACCGGTTGCTGGAATTCCACTTTCAACGAGTCGTCAAATGGTTTCCATATCTCCTGATAATGGGCCCAAGTACGGTCGAGGTCTGGTTGCAACTTGGCTGACTTCTTCTTCAGTTTCTGAATGCGCTCGTTGATGTCTTCCTGCTCGTCCTCCTTGTTCATTCTACCGGCACGCTCATACTCTTTGTACAGCTTGTCGATTTCCGCTTCGTACTCGTTCTGCTCGCTTTTGTAGACGAAATATTCGCGGTAACGCTTTCGGATGTCGGGGCGTCCGTCCAGTCTTTCGTTGTATCGGGCCGATCGCCTCATGGACTGCAGCATGATGCCCTCGATCTCCTCATCGGTAACTCCTCTGAAAGGAGCCTTCTTGTTGTTTGCCTGATCCTTATAGAATTTGG
>JBFHEW010000538.1:0-2755 GCA_041583955.1 Bacteroidia bacterium
GCAAGTGGCCGGTGGACAGAACAATGCCTTCACCTCCACCGACATCACCAATTATTACATCACCTTGCCGGTTGAAAACCTGGAGACCGCGTTCTGGTTGGAAAGCGACCGCATGCTCAACCTGGCCTTTACCGAAAAAAGTTTGGAGGTGCAGCGGAATGTGGTGATAGAAGAGTTCAGGCAACGCTATTTGAACCAACCCTATGGCGATGCATGGTTGCTGATGCGACCGATGGCTTTCACCACGCATCCGTACCAATGGGCCACTATTGGCAAAGAAGAAAAGCACATCGAAGAAGCCACCATGGAAATGGTTAAGGATTTCTACGGGAAATATTACCGCCCGAAGAACGCGGTAATGGTAGTGGCCGGAAACGTACAGACCGACCAGGTGCGTGCTCTGGCTGAGAAATGGTTTGAGCCCATTGTAAAAGGTGATAGAATTGAACGCCAACTTCCAGAAGAACCGGTTCAAACAGAAGCACGAAGGCTGGAAGTGGAGCGCCCCGTTCCGCTTGATGCCATTTATGTATCGTTTCACATGTGCGGCAAAGAAGGTGCTGACTACGCCAAATGGGACCTGCTTTCTGATGTTCTAGGACATGGGCAATCGAGCAGGTTGCACCAACGGCTGGTAAAGGACGAGCGCATCTTCACCTCCATAAGTGCCTTTGTAACCGGAGAACGCGACCCGAGTCTGTTCACCATTGCGGGGCATATTTCGCAAGGCATCAGCATTGAAGAGGCGGAAAAGTGCATCTGGAAAGAAATTGAGCACCTGAGAACGAGCCCTATTGGAGACCTGGAGCTGGAAAAAGTGAAGAATCAGGTGGAATCGACCCACGAATTCTCGGAAATGAACGTGTTGAATCGCGCCATTGGCCTTGCCTACCACGAATTGCTGGGAGATGCCGAAATGGTGAACACGGAAATAGAAAAATACAGGAAGGTGAAGAAAGAGGAGATGCAGGCACTTGCACAGAAATCCCTCATTCCATCCAATTCATCAACCCTCATCTACAAACGTCAAGGATAATGCTGGACCGCTCTATTTCACCGCCATTCGGCAAGATACAAGGCATTGACCTACTGGAACCTACAGTGCATCATTTAGACAATGGTCTTCCCGTTTTTGCGGTGAATGCCGGATTGCAGGATGTACTGAAAATTGAACTGATTTTCAATGCCGGAACAGCTACGGCCGACAAAAAGCTTGTTGCCTCGGCAACATCCAAATTACTGACCGAAGGAACAGAGAAGCACTCTGCCATGGAATTGGCCGAAGCTGTGGATTTCTATGGTGCCCATCTGCAATCGGAGGTGACACATGACGAAGCTTCCCTTAGCCTCTACACCCTGAACAGATATCTCGAAAACACCATCGGCACATTGGCCGAGGTTTATGCTGAACCCGTTTTTTCAGAACGAGAAGTGGAAACATACCTTCTGAAGAGCCGACAGGAAATGATGGTGAACGAAGAAAAAGTGAGCTATTTGGGCGCAAAGGCATTCAGTGCGGCTATTTTCGGAGCGGACCATCCCTACGGACGTAGTGCAGCCAGAGACGATTATAACGCCATTGATCGCCAGGACCTCGTTGACTTCCACTCCATGTTCATCAAGAAGCGGATCAAGCACATTCTGGTATCCGGAAAACCATCGGCCAACACCATCACCAGTCTGAATGCCCATTTCGGGCAGGAAAAACGGGAAGCGATAACGGAAAACGATATCAGACCTAGCGCCATTGAACCCGAAACCATCCATGTGGAAAAAGCAGGGGCTGTTCAGAATTCCATCAAGATAGGTCGGGTGCTATTCAACCGCACGCACCCCGATTTTATCGGAATGCAGATACTGTGCACCGTTCTGGGAGGTTATTTCGGCTCGAGGTTGATGGCGAATATCCGAGAAGACAAAGGCTACACTTATGGTATTGGTGCTGGAATAGTGAGTCTGAAGGAGAGCGGATACCTGACCATATCAACCGAAGTGGGGAGTGATGTGTGCAAGGCGGCCATCAGTGAGATCTTCTACGAAATTGAGCGTTTACGGAAAGAACCTATTCCGATAGCGGAACTGGAATTGGTGCAGAATTACATGCTGGGATCGATCCTTAAAAGTCTTGATGGACCGTTTCAGGTGGCCGACAAATGGAAATCGTACCTGCGCTATGGCTTAGGATCCGATAGCCATCAGAACCTCATCCGTCAGATACAGAACATGACACCCGAAAGATTGCGGCAATTGGCAAACACGTATTTGCAACGGAAAGACCTGGTGCAGGTGACTGCTGGAAAACCTATGTGATCCTGAAGCAACTTTCAGCAATGTACTTCGTTCTCTGAATGTCCAACACTTCCGAACGGAAAGGGCAATAAATGGTAATTTAGCGTTTCAAGCCTCCGGCAACCCGAATGAGTAGGTTCAGTCATGTTTTCAAGTTTGTGTTCCCACTGCTCGTGGCCTGGGCTTTGAATCCAGGTGGAGCAAAGGCATCGCACATTATTGGCGGAGACATTTACTGGGAGTGCATCACCACCGGACCCGATGCCGGAAAGTTTGAGTTCTATCTCGCGCTGTATCGCGATTGCTCGGTCAATTCAATCGTATCCACCTCAGACCAATACATTGAGATACGGGAAAACGGTGTATTACTTGAGAATCTATTGTTGTCATTGCAATCTCAGACCGATGTGACACCACCCGGATGCGGCTTCTCGTGTGCCGACCAACTGCCCAACATCTCCGTAGA
>JBFHEW010000539.1:0-2749 GCA_041583955.1 Bacteroidia bacterium
GAAGGGTCTAAAATGAAGGTTGAATTCGGAGCGCAGATCCGTAATTACGTGTTCCATCCTTATAAACTGGTGAAGGATCTACGTTCGGGTATCGAAACATCGAACGTACAGGGGGTGATGGATGGCGACATCAATAAGTTCATCAAAGGATACCTGCTTCAATTCGGAAACGAACAATCCCAGGAATGATATAGTGAAGGCGGATCGGCCGCATTAGAATCCTGTTGCTTGCTAGAAGCGTCAGAACTTGTAAAGCTGGTGTACATTTTCAGTTCAGAATCATCATCTGACGAAAGGGTCAATATCACTTCACAACTCAAACGGGCTTCTGCCCAACTGAGCGAATCGGACCGTTAAACGAACAGGAACGGAACTGTGCTGCACTGACGAATGAACTGATCAGGTCGATTGACAAAAAGCATTCTTCATAACTTCGCTTCCTCATCCCTTCCTTACTCCGAACCAATGAAAATCTACCACAATCCTAGATGCTCCAAAAGCAGACAGACGCTGCAATTGATAAAGGATGCAGGTATCGAACCAGAGATCATCGACTATTTGAATGATGTTCCAACCGCGGAAGAACTGAAAGAACTCATCAGCCTGCTTGACATCAGACCTTACGACCTACTGAGACGTGGGGAGGCCGATTTCAAAGCGACCTTCAAGGATAAAAACCTGTCGGATGACGAGTGGATCGCTGCCATGGTGAAATATCCCAAACTGATTGAGCGGCCGATCGTTGTAAAACAAAAAAAGGCCGTCTTGGGACGGCCTCCTGAAAACGTTAAAACGTTACTTTGATCTTTCTTAGTCGCGTGGCGCAATAAAAGCTGCCAGCTTCTCTCCCATTTCAGGGCTGAAACGCTCCATGAACAACAGTGTTGCCATTAGCGGAATCCAAAGTCCTAGGAACACCAACATCCAGAAGCCCATTAGCATATATGCGAAAATTACAACGATACCGACACTCATCTTGTTAGAATTTGAGGCGAAAGTAATGCTTGCGAACGATACGCACAAAAAGAAATGATCAATTACGGATCAACTTTTCAGTAAACACCCCTTCATCAGAAACAACGGTAAGGATGTAGATGCCTGCCGCTTCCAGTTCCAACTCCAACAGATCTTCGTTGAAGTTGAACCGTTGAACCAATTGCCCTGTTGCATGCTGAACCAGCAAGGCCCTGGGCCGTGCATCCTCGAACTGTAGAAAAACGTTTCCGGTTGAAGGGTTCGGAAACAACACGAAACGGTCTTTTCCTCCCTGTTCTTGAATACCTACAAGTTCGCTCAATCTGTACTGACTGAAGAATCTCCATATTTCCTTCGAGGCCGAGAAATCCCTGTTCGTAACCCCAATGGTGATAAGCGGATTGGATCCCGGCCACGTATGCCCGCCACCGTTTACACGGTATAATTCAACCGATGTTCCGGCATCCCCCCCGGAATAGACAAAACGGTCTGCGGTGCAACCGTCTGTCATGTCAATATTCGGAACGGCCGTCTGGGTTGGCGTGGTTCCGCAATTGTTGAAAGCGGCCCAGTATTCCACCAGATCCTGTACACCTACAAATCCCTGTGGACTTCCCAGATAAGGCACTGTAGGATCAGCCGTGCCATGTATCTGCATCACAGGCATAGGGTGCTGACAATTGCAAGCATTCAAGTTTGGCGTTACCATGGTTCCGGTCACAGAGGCAATGGCTGCAATCCGATGACTGAGCTGACAGGCCAACGTATAGCTCATAAAACCACCGTTGCTCATTCCTGTGCTGTACACTCTATCCAGATCGATATTGAACTCTGCTGCAATGGTATCTATCAACGCAGAAAGAAAACCGATATCATCCACCGTTTCGGTTGGAGAACCAAAGGCGTTCCAGAAGGTGGTCCCGGAGGCATCTTGCGTGCCATCAGGATGAATGAGAATGAAATTGGCCGTATCAGCAATAGGCCTGAAATCGCCATAGACCTCCTGTTCGAAAGCATTGGACGTATAGCCATGCAGGTTGATAACAAGCGGAACAGCCGAAGAACCATCATACACACTGGGCTGATACAGCCGATAGGAGCGCTGAATGCCATCGTGGGTCATATTTCTGGTCACAGACTGCGAAAACACGTTCTGAAAAACAGACACGAAAAGGGCGGCAGCTAAAAGGGGTTTCATTTGATCCATACAGTTTAAAAGGCCATAAATGTAGAGGATATTTGACCGAGACTTGCTAAGTATGGTGTAGAAGGTAAATTTGCGGCCAATTCAAACGAAAATCCTTCATCATGTCAGGTTTCAGAATAGAGAAAGACACAATGGGCCAGGTAGAGGTACCTGCCGACAAGTATTGGGGCGCACAGACCGAGCGCTCTCGCAACAACTTCAAGATAGGGCCAGTGGCAAGCATGCCGTTGGAAGTGATCTACGGCTTTGCCTATCTTAAAAAAGCAGCAGCCCATGCCAACTGCGAGTTAGGGGTGTTGGAAGAAAAGAAACGAGACCTCATTTCAGCCGTTTGCGATGAGATACTTGCCGGTAAGCACGATGACCAGTTCCCGCTGGTGATCTGGCAAACAGGCTCCGGAACGCAAAGCAACATGAATGCAAATGAAGTGATCGCCAACCGGGCACACGTACTCAACGGAGGAAAACTGGACGATGCGGAAAAGGTCCTGAAGGCAAATGATGACGTCAACAAGAGCCAATCTTCAAACGACACCTACCCTACCGGAATGCACATTGCGTGCTACA
>JBFHEW010000540.1:0-2741 GCA_041583955.1 Bacteroidia bacterium
ACTCGAATGGGTTGCGATAGTAGGTGCGGTCTATTTGGCGGTGCTACTCGTCATTAGATATTCCAATCTTCTGGTCAGTTCGAAGTGCCCTACTTGCGGCCTGCGCATAAAGAGGTCTAAGACCAAACGCGAGCAGCGATTGTTGAACACGTTCAGTCTCGGCCTATTGAAATTCAAGCGTTACAGATGTTATGGCTGCTATTGGGAAGGAACTCTGAGAGAAACCAGAAAACCGCGCACCAAACAGTCCTGATGCTTCAAGAAGCTAAGTTCTCACGACACTCGTAGCTTTGCAGGAGCACCGACAAGCGCAATGAAATTCAACCAGAGAAATCAGTATGTAAGCCCATCGGCACAGATAGGCTTCAATGTGCGGTTGGGAGACAACGTGACCATTTATGATAACGTGGTGATCGGTGACAATTCGGTCATCGGAAACGATTGTGTGATCGGAGAGCCCACAGCGGCATACTACCGATCCGCCAACTACACGAATGCGCCTACGCACATTGGATCGGGGGCGCTCATTAGAAGTCATGCCATCATTTATGCCGGGGTCAGCATCGGAACCGATTTTGAATCGGGCCATCGGATAACCATCCGCGAAAACACGGTAATAGGTGACTATTGCAAGGTTGGCACAAACTGCGACCTGCAAGGATTCCTCTCCATAGGTAACCATTGCCAATTGCATAGCAATGTGCATCTCTGTCAGTTCAGCACCTTGGACGATTTCGTGTTCATTTACCCGAATGTGGTGCTTGCCAATGACACGCATCCACCGACCGAAAAGGTAAAAGGACCCCATATCGGATCGTACACGCAGGTCGGTATTCAATCATCCATCATCGGCAACATAAAAGTGGGCGAAAACTGTCTTATCGGGGCAGGTTCAGTCGTGGCGAAAGATGTGGAGAACCACTCATTTGTTCTGGGAGCTCCTGCAAAACGGAAATCCGATGTACGCGAACTGCTTGGCCCCAACGGTGAGCCGCTCTATCCCTGGAAGGACCGTTTTTCGAGAGGAATGCCCTGGGCAGACGAACAGGGTGATGGTTAACTGAATGTTAACATCTTTCAACAAGAATAGTTGACCGGCAAACGCATCGCTGATACTTTTGCAGCTGTGTCTGAAACAAGTCTGATCAAGGAAATAATGGAGGAAGTGGAAAGCCTCAACCGCTCCATTGCGGAGTGCTGTCCCGAGCTCATTTCCACCAGTCGCTACCCATCCATTCAGGAAATGGGTGACGAAATGAACGAATTGATCGAGCATAGGATCAAACTACTGACGGAGAGTTCTAAGAATTTCAGTAACTCAGAAAAAGCATAGCGCATGTTTGATAAGATGAAACAGCTCCAGCAGATGAAGGAGCAGATGGATTCTGCGAAAGAAAGACTCAATCACATCTCTGTGAAAGGCGAATGTCAAGGGGTCACCGTCATTGCCAACGGCAACAAGAAGGTGATGGAGGTGTTGATACCGGCATCCGTTCAACTGACAGATAGGGACGAGTTGGCTGAATTGATCGTGATTGCGACCAACAAAGCCTTGGAAAACGCAGAAAGCGTGTTTGAGTCAGAAATGCGTGGCATGGCCGGAGGTCTTATGGGCGGGTTGGGATTCTGACCTACTACCCTATTCCATACTTTTCAATACGCTTTCCCAGAGAAGATCGGCAGAACGCTGCCATGTGAATACCGAAGCACGTTCTTGTCCTTTTGCAATGAGACTTTCGCGTAGCTCCGGTGACGAAGCCACGCGAATCATGGCAGTGGAAATGGATTCTGATTCGTACGGATTGACAAGAAGTGCCGCGGCATCGGCAATCTCTGGCATGCTGGTAACATTGGAAGCTATGACCGGTACGCCTGCCTGAAAGGCTTCAATGATCGGAATCCCGAAACCTTCAAAGGTGGAAACATACACGTTCGCCACGGCAGCTCCCATCAATTCGTTCAGGTCTGCATCTGAAACCCTTCCTGTAAAGATGACCTCATCCTTGAAGCGCATCGCATCCAACGTATGCTGCATATCAGTGGTCCACCATTTCTTATTGCCTACCATTACAAATCTGTACGGGACCGTGGTGCTATCCCGAAAACGGTCATAGGCCTCCAGCATGCGTTCCATGTTCTTTCGTGGATGGATGGCACCAACATAGATGAAGTACGGATCGCCTGCTGTCCACTTGTTCCTTACCTCTTCTTTGGACGCGTCATCAATGGGATGGAACCGCTCCGACACCCCATTGTACACCACATCGATCAACGCTGGGGCAACACCATATTGTTCCGAAATGTCCTTCTTTGAAAATTCAGATACCGTGGCTATCCGCTTTGCTTTTCGGGCGTATTTCGGGAAATACCGATTGTAAAACCATGCATGGGACGAGGCAAGGTCCGATGGATTGTGCAGGAAATTAAGGTCGTGGATCACCGGAAGGCTCACTGCATCAGACCGTAACGACAAGAATCCATCCGGAGAAAGAAACAGGTCGGGATTGATCTTCCTGATCACTCCGGGAAGAGACAATTCGAACCATACATGCCAAAGAACCGGATGCCGAGCCGGTGGATTGACCACTATCGGTGTAACATTCCCCGAAAAAATGAAAGAACTGTCGTAGGGTCGATCGAATAGAAAATAGAACTGATGTTCGGGATGTGCTTGCGTTATCAATTTCAACGTCTCATACGAGAAGCGTCCCAATCCTTCCAATCGGTCCTTTAATAACAGC
>JBFHEW010000541.1:0-2731 GCA_041583955.1 Bacteroidia bacterium
TTCCTCCCAACCTAAGTCCGTTCTATCGTGAGAAGGTTGACGAATACTTCAAGAAGCAGGCGGAATAGCTGCGCCAATGGAAAAACAAAGCCTGAATTTTGACTCTAGGGCCGACAATATTGTCCTTGCCGAAAAACTTGTGGATGACGTTTGCAGGAAGTTCTCTGTTGACGAAGACTATTATGGCAACATTCTGATTGCCGTCACCGAAGCAGTAAACAACGCCATTAACCATGGCAACAGGCAGAACCCTGAAAAAAAGGTCCATGTCAACTTCATAGAGCGCGGAGACCGCCTTTCATTCAGCGTTCAGGACGAAGGCGAAGGATTCGACCATGAAGCGCTCCCCGACCCTACAGATCCCGAAAATCTTGAAAAGATCAGTGGTCGTGGCGTCTTTCTAATGAAACATCTGGCAGACGAGGTCGAGTTCTCAGAAAACGGAACCAAGGTTGAAATGACCTTCAAAGTCGGCTGATGGCAGAAGTTTCGTTCCATTCGGAGCAAACTGATTTCTCTGTTTCCAATGAACCACAGATAAAAGGTTGGCTGGAAGAGGTATGCAGAAAAGAGGGCAAAACCCTTGATGAGGTGACCATCATATTCTGTTCTGACAACTACCTGCTAGAAGTGAACAGAACCCACCTGAACCACGATTACTACACGGACATTATAACGTTCGATTATAGTGAATCATCCCTCATCTCCGGAGACCTATTCATCAGTATCGATCGCGTAGCGGAAAACGCGAAAGAATTGAATATACCGATGCTGGATGAACTCCACCGCATCATTGTTCACGGAACGCTTCACCTGCTCGGATACACCGACAAGGAAACAGAGGCGAAGCAGCAAATGACAGCGAAAGAGGATTATTATCTATCTTTGCGCACTTTTTAGCTATTGCAACTTTTTGGTTTTCAGTAACTTATAGTTGTTCCACGTGAAACAGGCTTCAAATTATGCACAAACAATATGATGTAATTGTTGTAGGAGGTGGCCATGCAGGCTGCGAAGCTGCTGCTGCTGCTGCCAACTTAGGTTCGAGCACCCTGCTGATAACGATGAACATGGCCACCATCGGCCAGATGTCGTGCAATCCTGCAATGGGCGGAGTGGCCAAGGGTCAGATAGTGAGGGAAATAGACGCATTGGGCGGTTATTCAGGCATTGTATCGGACCGTTCTATGATCCAGTTCAGAATGCTGAATAGATCCAAAGGACCCGCCATGTGGAGTCCCAGAACGCAGAACGACAGATACAAGTTCGCCTACGAATGGCGGATGATGCTAGAGAAGACCGAGAATCTCGATTTCTGGCAGGATACGGTCAATGAACTCATCGTAGAGAATGATACAGTAACAGGCGTTAAGACCTCCTTGGGCATCACCTTCCTCGCGAAAGCGGTAGTACTGACCAATGGAACTTTCCTGAATGGTCTCATCCACATCGGAGAGAAGAATTTCGGGGGAGGAAGAAGTGCCGAAAAAGCGGCCACCGGACTAACCGAGAACCTGAATAGACTCGGTTTCGAAAGCGGTCGTATGAAAACCGGTACACCTCCAAGAATAGATGGTCGAACCATCAATTACTCCGTATTGGAAGAACAACCTGGTGATGAGAATCCTGGTAAATTCTCTTTCTCTGACACTCCACGATTGGCAATGCAACGCAGTTGTCACCTCGCATATACCAACGATACGGTGCATGATATTCTGCGTGGAGGATTCGAGAAATCACCCATGTTCACAGGGAGAATACAGGGCATTGGCCCACGATACTGTCCGTCCATTGAAGACAAGATCGAACGTTTTTCAGACAAGAACCGGCATCAATTATTTGTAGAACCAGAAGGTTGGGACACCGTGGAGGTATACCTCAATGGCTTCTCCACTTCGCTGCCAGAAGATGTGCAGTATGAAGCGTTACGTCACATTCCCGGCATGGAAAAAGCTAAGATATTCAGACCTGGATATGCCATCGAATACGACTACTTTCCACCAACGCAACTGACGCATACGCTCGAGACGAAACGCATCAAGAACCTATTCTTTGCCGGTCAGATCAATGGTACCACAGGCTATGAAGAAGCTGCCTGTCAAGGACTGATGGCAGGTATCAATGCCCATCAGAACGTTAAAGAGAAAGACCCTTTCATTCTGACCCGATCGCAGGCTTACATCGGTGTTCTGATCGATGATCTTATCACCAAAGGAACAGAAGAACCGTACCGCATGTTCACATCGCGAGCGGAGCATCGCATCTTACTTAGACAGGACAACGCTGATGTGCGTCTTACTGCCATCGGTTACGACCTGGGCCTCGCCTCTTTGGATAGCCTTAAACGCGTAGAGGCAAAGGTGCAGGACGTGGCAGCGATTGAGAAACTACTTGGCAAACTCAGTATTGATACTGACGAAAGCAACCCATATTTGACAAGCAGAAAGAGCAACGCGGTGAAACAGAAATTAAAGGCTTATTCCCTCATCAGCCGTCCGGAAATAGACCTGCCGTCCATGATAGAACAGATGCCTTCTGTTGCAGAAACCGTACACTCCATCACCACAGATTCTGAAGTGATCGAACAGGTAGAGATCATGGCTAAATACAGTGGTTATATCCAGAAAGAACAGGATGCGGCCAATAAAATAACCCGATTTGAATCCATCACACTTAAGCCTGATTTCAACTATCACGCGCTGGAATCATTATCGGCAGAAGCCCGACAAAA
>JBFHEW010000542.1:0-2714 GCA_041583955.1 Bacteroidia bacterium
CTCGGGGGCTGATATTGCCAACCTATGCAACGAGGCAGCCCTTATTGCTGCACGTAACGATAAGCAGAAGGTTGAAAAACAGGATTTCCTGGATGCCGTTGACCGGATAATCGGTGGCTTGGAAAAGAAGAACAAGATCATTACGGCCGGAGAGAAGAAGGTAATTGCCTATCACGAAGCAGGTCACGCTGCAGTAAGTTGGCTTACAGAGCATGCTTCGCCACTCATCAAGGTCACCATTGTTCCGAGAGGTAGGTCGTTGGGAGCCGCTTGGTACCTGCCGGAAGAACGGCAGATAACCACCAAGGAACAGATGCTGGATGAAATGTGTGCTACACTGGGTGGCCGCGCTGCCGAGCAGATCATTTTCGGAAAAGTGTCTACCGGTGCATTGAGCGACCTCGAAAAAGTAACCAAACAGGCCTATGCAATGGTCACTGTTTACGGTTTGAGCGACAAGATCGGAAACATCAGTTTCTACGATTCCAGTGGGCAAAGCGAATACTCGTTCAATAAACCCTACAGTGAGAAGACAGCTGAGCTGATCGATAAGGAAGTGAGCGAGATGGTGGAGGCTGCCTATAAGCGAACGCTGAAGATCCTCACTGATAACAAGGACAAGCTGGAAAAACTTGCAGAGAATCTGTTGGAGAAAGAGGTCATTTTCAAAGAGAACCTTGAGGTGATCTTCGGAAAGCGTCAGTGGGACAGGGAAGAAGACCTGGCAGAGAAAAAACCTGCTAAGGAAACAGAGAAGAACGGAAATGTAGTGCCTGAAACAGTAACAGAAGCAGTACCGGTTGAACAGACCGAATCTGAGACTACACCGAAAAAAGACGGCTCTTTGCCGCAAAGTTGATAAATTGCCTACTTGGAAAAGGGGTGGGTCAAAATATATTCTGGCGTAATCAATTCGGTTGAATTGAAATGTGCGTTGCTTAAAGCTCAGGACCTAAGCCCGGTGATCATCAACAAGCAAGACTCATCTTATCTCTTCGGAGAGGCAGAACTCTATGTTCCGCAGGATCAGGTGATAAAGGCCAAAAGGATATTGGATGAAGAAAATGCCTGAACTTGCCACGCGTATCGTGGTCGGACTTATCGTCTTCGGTATTTTTCTCTCCGCTATCTTTCTCGGACGGGAGATAGGCTTTTTGGTGCTGTTCTCGTTTGCATTGCTGCTTGGGCTCAAAGAGTTCTATGATCTGGTTGACATGGGAGGCTCTAAACCTCAACGCTTGACCGGATATCTGCTCGGTATTTCTCTCTTTCTAGGAAATGGAATGATGACATTCTTCGGTCATTCTGAGAAATACCTTCTTTTTCCGTTGGTCTGTCTTTTCCTCATACTTCCAATAGAACTGTATCGTAATAGGGAGAATCCATTTACGAACATAGCCCACGGCATACTGGGCATCATTTACGTAGCGGTTCCCATCACGCTGTTGATCAATATGATACATCCGAATGATGAGATCGGGTATGATCCGCTTTTCTTTGCAGCATTCCTGCAGCTCATCCTTGCTTCAGACTCTGGCGCCTATTTGGCCGGAACAGCCTTCGGTAAACACAGACTGTTCGAGCGCATCAGCCCCAAGAAGAGTTGGGAAGGAGCCGTGGGTGGCCTGCTGCTGAGCATGGCGTTTGCAGTGGGTTTTTCGTTCTTTCTCGACTTCTTATCACTTTGGGAATGGATAGGTCTGTGCATTGTAACCGTTGTAGCAGGGATCTATGGCGATCTGGTGGAGAGTTTGCTTAAACGGAATGTCGGTGCTAAGGATAGTGGAACCCTTTTGCCAGGCCATGGTGGGGTTCTCGATCGTCTTGACAGTATCATCCTGGCAACGCCATTCGCTTTTGTTTACATCAAGGTGTTTCTTTGATTCGGACATTAAACCAAACCGTACATTTGCGAATTCATGGCAAGAATGACCATACATAAGGAAGGCTACAGAATGCTGACGTTGTTGGCAATAGCCGTCATAGCGTCCACCTTCGCTGTTATCCGCTTTTTTCCGGAATTGAAGTGGTTGCACATGGTCGTTGGCGTAGGCGGTGGTGTCATTTTCC
Source organism: Bacteroidia bacterium (assembly GCA_041583955.1). Lineage (GTDB taxonomy): Bacteria > Bacteroidota > Bacteroidia > UBA10329 > UBA10329 > UBA10329. The sequence continues at coordinate 2,071 of JBFHEW010000542.1, forward strand.
TCATCTTTCTTCAGTTTTTCCGAAGTCCGAAGCGTAATCTGGTCATTTCATCGCGAAGCATTGTTTGCCCTGCAGATGGCAAGGTGGTGGCCATTGAGGAAGTGGAAGAACCCGAGTATTTCAATGGTGAGAAGCGGATTCAGGTCTCGGTGTTCATGTCGCCATTGAATGTGCACCTTAATAGATACCCGATATCGGGTAGAGTGGCTTATTCGAAGTATCATCCCGGTAAATTCCTGGTTGCGTGGCATCCTAAATCGAGCACGGAGAACGAACGGAATACGGTGGTTGTGGAAACCGAATTCGGGGTTTCGGTGCTGGTGCGGCAAATTGCAGGCTTCGTTGCCAGGCGCATTGTATGGTATTGCCATCAGGACGATATCGTGAAACAGGGAGACGAACTCGGTTTCATCAAATTCGGTTCAAGGGTCGACCTTTTTCTCCCGCTCGATGCTAAGATCAAGGTGGAGATTGACGAAAAGGTTCAAGGAGGTATCAGTATCCTGGCGGAGGTTTAAAGGATATCCATCAACTCTTTCAAATGGTGAATGTGGATGTATCCTTCATCCGTGATCCGTGGTTTTTCAGGTTCAAACAGTACAGCTTTCCAATTCGATTCGATGGCGCCCACCACGTCCGCTTCA
>JBFHEW010000543.1:0-2699 GCA_041583955.1 Bacteroidia bacterium
ATATCTTCGGTTCTTCCAGTCGGCCAATAGGCTAAGCGAATATCAATTGAAGTACCTCACCAATCCCGATGGCGTGAACCACGTGGCGTGGGGTATTCTCGACACGACAGTTGAGCCACATCAGGGTGTTTGTGCATTCCGTTTTATTCGACTCAAGGACGACTCGGAAGTGGCGGAATCGGCCATTACGGTATTGGACCGTTATCAGGGCCAAGGCCTATCGAAGGTGGCTTTTTCCGTGCTCAATATTCTAGCCGCTGAGTTAGGGGTGAGACGGTTCCGACACCACGTGTTGTATCAGAATTCTGTTGTCAACAAAAGCCTCGATAAACTCGGTGTCATCTCGAGCTACGTGGAAAGCGGAGTACACATCAAAGAGACTCCAGTGTTCGATTCAGCCAAGCAGATGTCCGACCATCCGCAGCTGAAAGGCCTTCGGAAAACGATGATGTTCGTTCAGCAGAAGCTCAAGCAGTAGTAGATTGCCTATCCGGATCAGCTGTATTTGTTGATCGTATGGTGGTCTTCATTGTCGCGTTCAATGGCGTCTTTCACTGCTTCCACGCGCTTGGCAACCAATGCCAGTTCAGGATGTCCGTTCTGTTTCAACCATTCGAATGCGGCCTCGTCACCATCGCCTACCAAGGCCATTTTCGCCAATGGTGTCAGTCCATTCTTCTCGAGCCAATTGACTGCGTTGCGGTCGCCCTCTGCACCTGTTACCACCGCCATAAGATGTTGATGGCCATTCTGCATCAGCCAATCGCGCGATTCCTGATTATGATATAACGCAAACACGAATAGCCCAAGTTCCTTGTACTCGTTGGCAATGAGCCAATCGCGGATCTTCTTGTTCCCACCAATGGCTTCGGCCCAGGCCACCAATATTTTTGCCGGATACTGCATCAGATTCTGGTTAGGAAGGATGTGACAATGATCGGTTCACCCGTTCAACTTGTGATGGAAGGTCGTTCTTCAATTCGCACTCCCAAATTACGAGAACCTTCCAATGTTCCTGTTCAAGTCTTCCGATCTTTTCTTTATCGCGCTCCACGTTCCTTGCAAATTTAGCTTCCCAAAAGTCGCGATTGTTTTTTGGTAAGGAGAGGTTACAGGTTGGACACCGGTGCCAGAAACAGCCATTGAGAAAGACGGCCAGCTTCCGGCCAGGAAATGCAATATCCGGCTTGCCGGGAGCTTTTTTCCAATGCAGACGGTAGCCACGTATTCCAGCCTTCCAAAGCGCTTTTCTGAAAACAATCTCGGGTTTCGTATTCTTTCCCTTGTTTGACCGCATGTACTTGCTCACCGTTTCGTTCAGTGGCTGTGGCGACCGATCATCTCGACTATATGGTGGCGGAGATTTACCCAAAGCGTCAGATAAGAATGAAGACGATGTAACAGATGAATACGAGTCCGATCAAACTTCCACCGAAGGTGGAAAGCCAATGTCGGTATGGGCCTTTGACCACCAGCCCGAAGAAGACAGACAGCACCGCTTGCATTGCCCAGAACAATGCCACATAAAGGAATATGGCTATCCAATTTTCCGGTTCTGACATCCAACGGAAGTCATAATATCCTTCGTCAATATATGCAAGGAAGAAGGCGAGGGCCATGGCCGTTAAAAGTTGCACTTTCCACATGGCAGGTAACCGGTTCATTCCATTCATCATTTGAATGAGTTACGTTCCTATTCAGCGGATATTGTCTTCGCTTAGGGCAGATTCGCCAACAGAAACCGTTTCATGTTCTCGCCCATGATGCCTCGTATCTCCTCTTCTGTAAAGCCCTGTTTCAGCATTTCTTCAACCAGAAGATTGAAACCTGTACAATCGAACTGTGTGGTTACAGATCCATCATAATCCGAACCGAGAGCCACATATTCATAACCCACAAGGTCTTTTACGTATTTCATTGTCTTCACTATGGTTTCGGTAGAGGTACCCCCGATCGCCTCGGGAAAGAATGCAATACCTATCAGTCCGTTGGTGGCGGCAATGCCTTTCAAATGCGTGTCAGACAGGTTGCGTGGCGAGTTGAACGTTCCTTTTACTCCTGTATGCGATGTAAGGATCGGTCTGGAGGTAAGGGCCAGTACATCGTCAATGATGGCTTCGGATGAGTGCGCCACATCAATGATCATTCCGAGTTCATTCATTCGTTTCACCACTTGTTTTCCGAAATCGGTGAGGCCGGCACCCGACACGCCATGTGCCGACCCGCCCAATTCGTTATCGAAGAAATGTGTGGGGCCCATCATCCTTACTCCGGCTTCCCATAATCGGTCTACGTTCTCAAGGTTTCCTTCCAGGCAATGCCCGCCTTCTACGCCTAAATATCCGGCAGCCAGTTCACGGTTGGAACTTCGGGCCTTGAGGAATTGCTCGAATTCCATCCTATCATGTATCACCACGAATTTATCGTCCGACTTTTCGGCAAAGCGATGCAATGCCTGGCATTGATCAATGGCGCGTTCGTACAGGCTGAACCAGCTATCGATGCCGCGGCCTTGCGCGATCACCAGGGAGGTGATGTTGTCTGTTTCGCCCGTGTTCTGCTGCATGTTCTGCCCTTTGGGCGATTTTGTAACGATGGTGAACGCTTGCATCGCCACGTTCCCTTCCAACATTCTCGGAATGTCCACCTGTCCTTGTTCGTTCCTTTTAAGCAGGTCCCTGTCCCAGAGAAGCGCATCG
>JBFHEW010000544.1:0-2692 GCA_041583955.1 Bacteroidia bacterium
AACAGCTCAGGTACCGGTATCGTCTACTCTTGGGATTTTGGAGATGGAACCGCTCCAGACAGCAATCCGGACCCGACACATACCTATGCCGCGGCTGGAACGTATACGATTGACCTGACATTGATTGATCCGAATGGATGTACGGCCAGCGCAACCGGCACCGCAGAGGTTTTTCCGCTGCCTAACCCCGCTATGAACATAAGCGATGGACAGGAATTCTGCGAAAACGAGGTCATTCAATTCCTGAATCAGAGCACAGGCAATATTGTTGACCTGTTCTGGGATTTCGGGGATAACGAATTCCTCCCTGCTTTTCCGAATACGGTGAGCAATGAGAACAACCCTACTTTCGCCTACACTCAGTCTGTTTTCTCCCCTTTTACAGTAACCTTGGGAGTGACAGATGCCGCAGGTTGCTACGAGCAGACCGAAGCTGTCATCATCATCAATGACAAACCCGTTGCTGAGTTCACGGCTACCACCGAATGTGAAGGCAACACCACTCAGTTTACCGATGCATCAACGGTAAACGGTTCGGTGATCGACCAATGGGAATGGGATTTCGGTGATGGCATCGGTACTTCTTCCTTGGCCGACCCTTCTTACCCATATGCTCAAACCGGCATCTATCAGACAGAACTGATGGTAGAAACAGATAAAGGCTGCCGCGACACCGTGATGCATGACGTGATCGTAAACCCCACTCCGGTCATTGGCATTTCAGGTATTGACACTTGCTTGAACGATGTGACCACATTTGAGAACAATTCCATTCCGCAGGACAACACCATCACCTCGTGGGATTGGAATTTTGGTGATGGCAATACGCTGAATGGAATTTCGGCAGCTCACACCTACATTGACCATGGCGTGTTCACCGTTTCCCTCACAGCCACAACCGACAGTGGATGTGTTGCAACCGGAACAACTGCGGTAGAAGTGTTTCCGAATCCAGAGCCTGCATTCAATCTTATCGATGCTGAAGGTTGCACGCCTCATAGCGTCCTTTTTGTAAATCAGTCGACCATTGCTACCGGATTCAACGCCACCTATGAGTGGGATCTGGGAGATGGATCCACCTCCACTCTACCCAGCCCACAGAACATCTATCCCGATTCGGGTTATTACGACATTACGCTTTCCGTTACCAGCACAAAAGGCTGCAACTCGGTTCTATCCGTTGCCAACGCAGTAAGGTCCAACATCACCCCCCAAGCCGATTTCTCTATTCAAGATGAAGTATTATCACTGCTTGATGCCGAAGTGGTACTGACAGATGCTTCGTTGCATGGGCTGGAATGGTTTTGGAGTTTGGGTGATGGCAGTTCATCAACCGTCACCAACCCGACCCACGTCTATGCCGAACCCGGAACGTACGAACTGGTGCTTACAGTGACCAACGGTAATTGTCAGGATTCCAAATCGGGGAAAGTGAAAGTGGAGCCCATTTCCACATTTTATATACCGTCAGCCTTCACTCCGGATGGTGATGGGGTCAACGAAACCTTTTTCGGGACAGGTGAAAGTATAGATTCCTACAACCTGAAGATAACGGACCGCTGGGGCAAGTTGCTGTTTGAATCGAACGACCCTGATTTTCATTGGGACGGTACTCACCTAGGGAAACAGGTACAGATGGGAGTTTACATTTACCAGTTCCGTATTTTGGATACGTTCGGCCGCGAAAATGTTTACAATGGTCATGTAACGCTGTTGCGTTAATGCATGATCTTGAATATGAGTTCTTTCATCAGGTCACCTGGTTCCGTGCTGGGGTTTCCAATTCCCTTGCTTTTCATGTCAGCATCGCGTAGATAACCGATGATATTGCGCAGTTTCTTGGCTGTGAATATCCTGGCTCCGAGTTGATAATCCTTGATGAAATAAGGATTCACGCGCAAAACTTTGGCCGCTTCGTTGGCCCTATTGTTCTTCTGCAGATATTGAAACATCATTATCTTGAAAAAGAAGCCATAGAGTGTGGCGGTAAGCATCATAATGGGGTGCTCCTTCAGATTATTGGAGAAATGAATGATGATGCGGTTGGCCTTGTGCACATCGCGGTTCAAAATCGCATTCTGTAACTCGAATACGTTGAAATCCTTGCTGATACCGATGTTGCGCTCAATGAGTTCGGAGGTGATGGCACCGCCCTTTTCAAGGTCAATGAACAGCTTGCCCAACTCATTATCGATCTTTGCGAGGTCGTTTCCAAGGTATTCGGCCAATATGGTGGCCGTGCGCGGATCAATGTGATAACCAAGGGTCTGAACGTGTTCTGATATCCAAGTCGGCAAAGTCCAATCCTTCACCTTCTCTGAGGTATAGAAAACCCCGTGTTTCTCAACGGCAGTCTTGAGTCGCTTTCCAAGCTTCTTGCGTGCATCTATCTTCTTGTACTTGTGACATAAGACAAGTACCGTGCTCGGAAGCGGGTCTTCCAGATAACTGACCAGCTCACTGGTAGCATCTTCACCACTGGGGATCAAATTGCGGATTCGCTGCGCTTCTTTGATGATGACGACTTGTCGTTGTGCCATCATCGGAAAACGTTTGGCTTCGGAAACAATGGTTCCTACATCTGTATCCAAACCGTAGAGCACCGTTTGGTTGAAACTCTTTTCGTCCTCAGTAAGTGCATGTTCGGCAATGTAATCTGAGATACGGTCTATGTAGAATGGTTCTTCTCCCT
>JBFHEW010000545.1:0-2690 GCA_041583955.1 Bacteroidia bacterium
CTGCGAAGGCGGGAAAGAAGGCATTTGACTTTGCTGTTGCAGCACAACATAATCCCAGTCCCTACTGGCGATCTTACCCAAGGTGGTGGCATTGGTGGAGTGCTGTTCAAAGGTATATCCGCCCGGAGTACTCGATTCGTGATACACCGAATCACCACCGGCCAGTGCCAGATTCCTTAACGTTCCTGGAAGGTCGGCCGTGTAGATATAACTGTTTCCGATGAATAGGATGGACGTTTGCTGCGCCATTGTTTGAAGGGCCGAAAAAAGCATCATGACGGTGTAGCAAACGATGTTCTTCATCTTCTGTAGTTTTTCTCAATAATATGTCAGGTAATCAGAAATGCAGCCGGGCCTTGGCAGATGTCGAGTAGTCACTGAAGTCAGTATTCGAAAGTTTGAAATGACCCACGATTCCGATCATGGCAGCATTATCGGTACAATATTCAAACTTTGGGATATGCGCAGTGATGCCATGCGTGCGGGCAAGTGCATCAAAACGGTTTCGAAGTTCTGAATTGGCAGAAACGCCACCTGCCAGAGCGATATCCTTCACCTTATGGGCCACTATGGCATCTTCCATCTTGGAAAGAAGGTAGCTCACCACATGCTGCTGGTACGAAGCGCAGAGATCGTTGATGTTCTCGTTCAGGAACGTAGGGTCGGACCTCATCTCCTTCTGAAGGTGGTAAAGGAACGATGTCTTGATTCCACTGAAACTGAAATCGTAACCATCTGTACGAGGAGTCGAGTAACTGAACCGGTCAGCGTTTCCGGTTTTCGCCAAGCGGTCAATGACCGGACCTCCGGGATAACCCAGGCCCATGATCTTGGCGGCCTTGTCAAAAGCTTCGCCAGCGGCATCATCAATGGTCTTACCGATAACGGTCATCTGCAGTGGTGCCTCCACCAATACGATCTGCGTGTGTCCGCCACTCACTGTCAAACACAGGAACGGAAAACCTGGCGCTGCCCGCTCCTCATCGTGTATGAAATGGGCCAGAATATGTGCCTTCATGTGATCGATGGCCATGAGCGGAAGTCCCAACGAAAGCGCAAATGCCTTCGCAAATGAACTTCCTACAAGCAGACTTCCCATTAGTCCTGGTCCTTCCGTGAAAGCCACAGCATCCAACTCATTCTTGGAAACACCAGCCTTGTTAAGCGCTGCTTGTACCACCGGAACGATGTTCTTCTGGTGTTCTCTGGATGCAAGTTCGGGCACCACACCACCGAATTCGCGGTGCACTTCCTGATTGGCGATAACGTTTGAGAGTACACGGTTGCCACGTAGCACAGCAGCTGAAGTGTCATCACACGATGATTCGATCGCAAGTATGAGCGAAGGAACAACCTCGGTATTGTTATTGGTTACTTTTGCCGACAAGGGTTTTTCTGAGGTCGATGATTTTCAAAAGTATCAAAAAAGCTTTCGCTTGGTTTTCCATACTGGCCGTGCTTTTCATGCTGCTGGTAGTGGGAGGATACGTGGCGCTCAGAAGTCCGAAGGTGCAGACCAGACTTACACAGTACATAGCCGGCTACCTTTCCGAAGAGCTGAAGACCGAAGTTTCGGTGCAAGGCGTGGATATCGGCTTTTTCAATAGACTCATTCTGGAAGGACTGTATGTTGAAGATCTGAAAGGAGATACGCTCGCTTATCTGAGCACGCTGCATCTTGGGGTCAGATCCATCAGTTTGGATAAGCACGAGGTCAGACTCAACCGACTTCGGATAGATGACCTCACGTTCCACTTGCATAAGTATCAGGGCGATGAGAAGATGAACATTCAGTTCCTGATCGATTATTTCTCTGCACCCAAGGACACCACAGATGGACCCGTCTGGGGGCTGCGTTCCAAAGAGTTTGAATTGAGGAATGCTTCGTTCCTGCTTCGGAATCATTATGCTGATGCTACCAGCATTGGCATTGATTACAAGGATCTTGATGTGCGCAGAATCAACATTCTGGTGAGTGGGGTCGAAATTGATGCCGACACGATTTTCGGCAACGTGGAACGATTGAACTGCTACGAGAATCGGGGGTTCTTCCTGAAGCACTTCAAGGGCAATGTGAAAGTGAGTCCAACTGAATTGAAGGTGGACGACCTCATCATACAGACGGCATCAAGCGACATTGACCTCGATCTCCATTACACCTATAATGGATGGGATGACTACCTCACGTTCATTGATTCTGTGCGAATGGATTATGTGTTCCGAGAGTCGGTCGTCAATTTCAAGGATGTGTCGTTTTTTGCTCCGGTGTTGCACGGACTGGATGAGATGCTGACCATCTCAGGCCATGTGTATGGTCCTATTTCCCGATTGAATGCGCGCGACCTCAAGCTGGCCTACGGAAACTCCACTGCATTGGAAGGTGACATTGACCTTGATGGACTCCCGAATATTTCGGAAACATTCCTGCACCTCAATCTGAAGCATTTCACTACACGGTATTCCGATCTGGTGAAAATGCCCGCAGCACCGTTCGAAGCAGGCAAGCGACTCATCATACCAAAGAATGTGGCAAATCTCGGTCAGCTCGATTTCAAAGGAACTTTCACCGGGTTTGTGAATGATTTCGTGGCCAACGGCAAACTTACCACGGCCATTGGTCAGTTACGAACAGATATTCTTCTAAAACAGGATGTGAATTCTGGCTTGCTTTCGTACAATGGTGAGCTCGA
>JBFHEW010000546.1:0-2689 GCA_041583955.1 Bacteroidia bacterium
GTGCCGCATTTCTCATGATTCTGAGCGAACGCTCCGATTACTGAAAACAAGGCAATTGTTGCGAGTAGAAATTTTTTCATCATCATCTAAATAGTAAATATGGTATTACGGCCACGTTATTCATGCGACCGCTGACGCACAAATATAGGAAAGAACAAAGGGAGAAACTGTCTTTTCAGTGCTTATTCGTTCCAAAAAACCGAGAAATATTACACTTCTAACCGATTGATCATCAGGCATTTTCAGAAAAGGTGCTTTTCTGCGTGGTATGAAGACCGCACGAGGGGGCCACTCTCCACAAACCTGAAACCCATTTCAAGACCTTTCAGTTCAAACTTCTTGAACTGTTCGGGAGTGATGAATTCGGCTACCGGCAGATGCTTTTTTGTAGGCTGAAGATATTGTCCGAGCGTAAGGATGTCGACCCCCACACTACGTAGATCCTCCATTGTTTCAATCACTTCCTCTTCTGTTTCGCCAAGACCGAGCATCACGCCTGATTTGGTTTTCAACCCAGCATCCTTCAATCTTTTCAGCACCTCCAGACTTCTATCGTACTTGGCCTGAATGCGCACCTGCTTTGTGAGTCGTCTAACGGTTTCGAGATTGTGCGAAACGATTTCGGGCGCAACGTCAATAATGCGCTGGAGGTTCTCCCACTTGCCGGCAAAATCAGGGATCAAGGTCTCCAATGTGGTTCCGGGACTGTGTTTTCTTACCGCTCGGATGGTTGCTGCCCAAACCTCAGAACCGCCATCGGCCAGGTCGTCCCGGTCAACCGAGGTGATCACGGCATGCTTCACTTCCATCAGTTTGATGCTTTGCGCCACATTGTACGGTTCTGCCACATCTATCTGCTCCGGTTTTCCAGTGCTCACCGAACAGAATCCGCACGATCGTGTGCACACGTTTCCGAGTATCATGAATGTGGCAGTTCCTGCTCCCCAACATTCGCCCATATTAGGGCAGTTTCCGCTCTGGCAAATGGTGTGAAGCTTATGCTCTTCAACCAGACCGCGAACCTTCTGATACTCTTTGCCGGTGGGCAATTTAACCCGCAACCACTTGGGTTTAGGAATTCTCTTCTCTATGTCGTCAACCTTCGCTTCGCTCATTATCTATACCACTTAACGCCAAAATTCACTGCCAGATAGAATGTGAGGTAGTATGGGTCATTCTTTATTCTGGCCATCATTGGCACATCTCGCACATAATAGTCCACAATAACCCCAGCCTCCAGGCTTCTGACAGCCTTTGTCTTTTTACCGTATTCAAAACTGAACCCGAATTTACCGTAGATGCCCGGGTAGAATCCCATCTTATCAATTCCTTTGAACACAGAAGCCCTTCCGTAAATATTGTCGATGGTGTGTCTATCTGGATCGTACCTTTCGGTTGTAACATATTCGTACGGAACGGTCGGGTATCCGATTTCCAGGTAGATGGGTTTGGCCCACGCCATGGAAAAGCCACCGATATATAAGTAACGTATCTCCACTCCTTTATCGAACTTGGCATAAAGCACATTATGTCGACCATACCCGAAACGGGTCACTACCACTTGGTTGAGTTCTCCGTACTTATAGCTGTTGGAGTTCTCGTAATAAGGGTTGATGGACCGTATCTCTTTCGGATGTTCCATGCTCACCGCTTCCAGTTCGAACACGCGTTTGCGTAAAAAGGTCTTGTTCTTCGAGCGTCTTAGTAGCAGTCCCCACCCCCGTGTATGAAGCATGGCACCGCCAGTGAACTCTTGCTTTAGCAACACCTGCGTATCATCGAAAGACCGGTCTTTGATCTTGTCGGCAACAGAACCTTTGGGTACAGGAGGAAGCTGCATCTCACCATTATCCTGAGCATGGGAAAATTGAACCGTGCTCAAAGCCAATGAGAAAATCAATACTGCGTAGAATAGCTTCCAGTACATTCGTGCAAATTTACAATAACTCGTCCCCACATCTTACACCATGGCAACATCTGAAGTAATTTATACTGGCGAACTAAGCACTACTGCCACACATTTAAGTAGTTCCGGTCAGCTCATTACAGACGCCCCGATAGATAACAACGGTTTGGGAAGAACGTTCTCTCCCACTGATTTATTGGCCACATCGTTGGCCAGCTGCATGCTTACCATCATGGGAATAAGAGCGAAGGAATCTTCGCTGAACATTGAGGGCACCAGCGCAACTGTCACCAAGATAATGGGGGCTGCACCCAGAAGGGTAGCAGAGATAAGAATTGACGTTGTAATTACCGATAACGGATTGACACAGACACAAAGAACCGTGTTAGAAAAGGCCGCTTTGACGTGCCCAGTTGCGCTCAGCCTAAGCGAATCGCTTAAACAGACAGTCTCCTTCCGTTACAGGAAATGAAGCCTATCAGCTTCTCACACCCTGCTCAACAGGGGTATCTGCCTTTCCGTAAGCTGGGCAGTTTTCAGTAGTTCTGCATGAAGAGAAGATCATGGCAGCAACGGTGAGAACTGCAAAGATGATGGCTGGCTTTTTCAAAATTATGAATATTAACTTGTTGATATGAACTTAGAACGACTTTCTGATTCTAATTGTTGTCGAAAAGTGGTGCAAATTTATCCTTTGGCCCCACGTTACGACACGAGCATGAAAAAGGTTTACTTAGAGTTTTCAACATTCGCAAGGCAAAATACACATTTACAGCGCAATCA
>JBFHEW010000547.1:0-2675 GCA_041583955.1 Bacteroidia bacterium
ATGAAATCGAACACAATCCCGATTCCATCCACAATGGAATATGGCTGATCGACAACACACCCGTTGGCATCTGTAATAGTCACAGAGTAATCCCCAGCCGGCAATGCATTAGGGTCAAGTGCGCCCCAATCGGTCACGTAAGGTGCGGTCCCTCCCGCAGGTACCGAATTGGCCGTTCCTGTAGGCAGCCCTGGGCAACTTGTTTCGGTGGTATTCACCACCACGGTGAGCTGGGATGGCTCAGTGATATCCACCTGTCCGGCAACCTCGCACCCATTGGCGTCAGTTACGGTGGCGTCAACCGTGCCAGTACAAAGACCTGTGATACTGTTTGCCACATCACCTGTACTCCAAGTAACTGTAACGGGTGCAGCCCCACCCTGCACCACTGCTTGAGCGGTTCCATCGCAGGCTCCAAAACAGGTCACATCTGTTGAACTGAATGCAGCCGTTGGCCCCGGATTTACCGTTACCTGCTGCGTAACGGTTGCGAAACAGCTGTCTGTAGTGAGAACGGCCAATGTAACCGGAAACGTGCCCGCTCCGGAAAAAGTGTGACTCAGGTCGGTAGAAAGAAGCGTATCGCCCTCAACCACCCAGGCACTTCCCAGAATGACCGCCCCATTACCGTTGGAAGTGTTGGTGAAAGTTGTGGGGTTGCCTTCGCATACGGTGGTGAAAGTGAAATCTGCCGTTGGAGAAGGAGAAACGGAAACGTTCTGTGTCTCAATAGGAGATGCGCAGCCGTTTTCGGTAACCTGAAGCGATATGACCTGCTGTCCGGAAGCTGCCCATCCAACCTGATAAGGCCCCTGTCCGCTTCCGCTAGCTACCATTCCGGTTCCGAAATCCCAAGCGTAGGTGGCGCCAGCTCCTGCCGAACCGGTATAAGTGACCGTGGCTGGTGCCCCGATGCAGACAGATGGATCCACATCGAACGTGGCACTGGGACCCTGCAGGATGTTTACCGTAACGGATGCTGTTGCCGAGCACGAATACCTGTCTGCAACACCTACATCATAAGTTGTGGTAGCATTTGGGGTTACAGTGTTTGTAGCTGTGAACGGCCCTGTTTGCGACCACGCGTACTGATACGGTTGTGACCCCAATAATGTAGAAGCTGTAAGTGTTACGGGTGTCCCAGCACAGACATCGTTGGCGCTGGCTGTCACCGATATCTCGGGGCAGAGATTGACTTCAATGACAGAAATACTGCTTTCGTTGCACTGCAGGTCATTCCATTGTCCATTGGTATAGATCTGAACACACTGCTCTCCATTGGTGCATTCGTAGTCGCAAGAACCGAATATGCCCGTATTCCCGTAGCCAGAGTTGTTCGGTTCGCCAGGTGCCCAGTTCTGATAAATGTTCGGATTGCCGTTTGATGGTGTGAATGTGCCTGTAGTACCATCGCTTGAGAAGAAGGTCGGAGACCCTGCCCCGGATCGTTGCACACCTATCCAGATCGTTGACCCACTGTAAGGACTTGCATTGAGGGCAGCTACCACGTTGGTGTTTTCTGCAGCATCATTCATCCACACCAGATTAGCACCCAAATTAGCTGCCGCGGCCTGGGCCTGCGCGGCTTCCTGCGAGTTGGGATTGACGAAATACATGCTACAAGGTTGACCCTGAACCGCCAATGGAACGTACCCCGCTCCAGTGAAGGCCGCAGTTATGGCGGCAACATCACACGTGGGCGACTGAGCCTGTACGTTAAGTATCGAAACGCTCGACAAGAGGAGGCATAACAGCCTGGCTCTCTTGGCAAGTGGTGATAATAGCACTACAAAAAGGGTTTTCATTCGCAACGTTGAATTACGCAAATTGAAGCGTAAACCGGCCACTTTTCAGGTAGCAAGTTTTCAACATTGCTGACGCAGAAGGAAGGTGATAGTTGCCTGAACCGGCAAACCGAGCATCCTAATCGCGGAGAAGGTGCACTACTCCGGTGTACTCATGACGGTCAAGGTCGGCATACTCTCTGAATTTGATGAGATAGACATAAGTGCCCGCAGGAACCTCTTTCAACGTGAACATATTGGTTCCATCCCATTTCTTACTGAAATTACCTGTTTGCCAAACAAGCTTCCCCCATCTATCATAAATGAACATGTCGTAACTCTCCAATTCAATGCCTTCGCCTTGCGGAAAGAAGTAATCGTTCTTTCCATTGATACCGGGAGTGAATGCGTTAGGTACATACACCAATAGCATGGGGTCGATATTCACGTACCTGTAGGTTGTATCGACACAGAAACCATTCGATGCCAGCAACTGAACGAGGTAATCTCCGGCATAGTCATAATGATACCTTGGGTTCTGTGCGTTGGATGATTCGCCATCGCCAAAGTTCCAGGTCCATTGGGAGGTGCCCACGGAATTGTTCACGAACTGAACCTCCTGTGTCAGTACATCCTCACCTTCTATCCGATAATCGAACGATGCGATCGGATACGGGATATCATCCCTCACCTCCACAAATGTTGAATCCGTACAACCGTTGGCATCTGTCACCACCACCTCGTATGCTCCTTCAAAAAGCCCGTATCGGATCTGCGTATCCTCACCATTCGGTTTCCATAAGTATGTGTATGGCGGTGTTCCTAACGAAACATTGATGATGGCAGCTCCCTTGCCTTGTCCACAGGTATCGGTCAAATACGCTGGCGTTA
>JBFHEW010000548.1:0-2671 GCA_041583955.1 Bacteroidia bacterium
AATGCTTCACCAGTTTAACCGACTCGCGATGGCTTTCTGATAGTAATTCCAGGATGTATACACCGGGTTTAAGTCCATCTGACGAAAGTTCGAGCGTTCCGGTTGCTGCGGATTGGGCATGGATGAGTTGCCCGATGGCATTGTAGAGCTTGGCCTCAAAACCATCTGCGGCTACAACGCGCATCATGGAGTTCCCGTCTGCAAAACCACCTGTATTGTAAACGTCAAACACATTTGGGCGTGGATTCACGTCCTCAATGCCAATGAACCAAGGGATCAATCCACGGTCGAACATCCGTTGACGTATCGGGATGAAGTTGCTACCACCGAACAGAAGTGTATCTGCCTGAAGGAAAAGCAGTGCTGCCTGAGGCATGGTCATTCCGGCAGAGAAGCTGTAAGCGGCCTGAATCATAATGGCATCCGTGGCCTCACGACCGATGTCGCCCCAAATCTGCATCAGCGTGGCCGACCAGATATCGGCATCCGTGTAAAGGTTATTGTTCAGGTCTTCTGGATAATGATCGTTGCTTTCTGAACGCCTCCCGTTCCAGAATTCGTTGTGGCCGTCCCAAGTGAAGACATCGCCCCAACGGAAAGGACTCAGAAAACGGGAATAAGAAGAAGCAAAGTAGTCGCCAACGGCTTCGTCCAGCGTTTGGCGTTGCGTACCGGAGTTGGTTCCCGGTGCAGCAGCGTTCATAATGGCGTGGCCATATTCATGAATGATCACATCTGCATCTTCAGCGTCATCCACACCTCCTTCGCCAAACTGAAGCCTCGGAGGATTGAATCCAGCATTGAAGTTGGAATTGTCGCTGCCACCCAAGGCGTGCGCATCAACCACAATCGGGTAATTCACAATATTGTCGAATCCCAACGACTGAATGTAATTCTGGTAGTAGGTGATGTGGTAGAATGCATTGGCATCTTCAAACTCGGGTTGCGACCGGGTGAAATTGAATTCGGGAATAAGACTGAAGGCAGGTACCGTGGCCGGAAGCGAAACTTCCTGTATCTGTACATAGTTGTTCCTGAGGAAGAACGTATCGTTCTGAAGCGTGGCCACCGCTTGCACCGGAACTCGTTCTGCATTCAGTTCCAATACATCCTGATCGAACGAATCGGCATACGGAGCACCATAATTCTGATTGGCTGTGGTCAACGGATCGGGATTGAAGACCCATAGCGTCACCGTTGTGTCCACTTCGGGAGGTGCAACATAGCAAAGCAGATCGTTCTGATAGATGACCTTGGCATCCTTGTTCAGCACCAGTTCATAATACCTGTCGGATTGCTCTACAACTTCCAAACGGATCACGGGTATCATGTAGCCATCGTGCTGCATGTACATTTCCTGCAGATCGTAGTGGTGTAGCGTGCCATTTCCAGGGTGCCCATAATGCACTTCCAGCCCTTCATGGTAAACTGCGTGGTCTGGAAATTCGGTGTCGACCTCATCTGGAATTGGAAAACTATGGTCGAAAATGCTTAGGATGCGACCGTCCAACGCCACATTCACCTTAATGGCACCTCGGAATACCTGCTTACCATTGAGCGTCTGTACAAACCGATAATGTTTGCCTTTTGGGCTGTGCACTTCATTCGCCAGTTCAATTCCCACCGACCCGTGTTTGAGGTTCGGTACAGTGCTGGTCAGGTACTCAATGATGGCTTCTTCACTGTTCAGGAGCGATCCGGAGGTAGGCAACCAGAACGCTTCCTTTCTGTCGATGAGCGGAGCCGGATCGTCTGCTGCAATCCACTTCTGAGCAAGGCTAACGAACGGCAGTAGAGAAAAAAGTAGGATCCAACGCATGAAACAAAGGTACAAAGGGTGTTGGTTTCTCAGGTTGCAGCAGTATGGAGACGAACTATTCCTTCAACTGCTCAACCACCAGTTCGTACAACCCATCAAAGGAACCGGCACGCCCGATCCATCTTCGGTTCTCATCAAACAGGAACAAGGCAGGCGTGGAAGTGACCCCGAATTTCTCCAACGATTCGCTCTCCCATCCTTTCAGGTCATTCACATTGAACCATTTCAGGTCGAATTGCTTCATGGCATTGACCCAATCCGTTTTGGAGGTGTCGAGTGAAACGGAATAGACGCCAAGGTCTCCTTTCATCTGGTCATAGAGGGCTTTCAGTTTCGGAACCTCACGGACGCAATGCGGGCACCACGATGCCCAGAATACCACCACGTTTATTTTTCCGGTAAGCGAGGATGTTGGGATATAATGTCCTGTTTCGTTGGGGATCTTCAGCGCAGGCATTTCACTGCCTGCTTGGAATTTCACCATTTTCGAAATATTGGCGAGTGTTTCCTTGGAAAGCGGTAGGTCGCAGTTGCCGAGGTACTTGCGATTCACATAATCCACATACTCCGATGCTTCCTTGTCGGTAAAAAAATCAACGAGCAGGTCGATGAGAAACGCCTGCACCTGCGGGTCTGTCTCCGGTTTTCCCAGCAGTTTATCTATTGCGTTCTGAATGCCGATCTCCGACCGCTCGGTGTAACTGTACAGGTATTCCAGGATCTTGTTAGGTAGGAACGGACTGGTGATGATGCGGGCGTCTGCAAAGTTGATATTGTCGAAGAAATGCACATGACTGAAGGCCGGATCGTTATCAAACGCCTTGTCCCACTCCGGTTTTTGGGAGCGGAGTG
>JBFHEW010000549.1:0-2670 GCA_041583955.1 Bacteroidia bacterium
TCAGTACAGTTCAAATATCAACAATACAGGACTGTACGTTTCATCAGAAATGGAATTGGCCAAAGGGTTGAAGACCATTCTGGGTGTGCGCATGGAGTACTACGTGCAGCGTCATACTGGTCGTAATCAGACCTACGCCAATGGTGATGTCATTAACGGAAAGAACCTCGTGAATGATAAGGTGCTCGAAACGGTGAACCTGTTCCCATCGGTCAATGTCATCTATGGTATAACCGATAATCAGAACCTACGTTTTGCGTACTCGCGTACAGTAGCCCGACCATCGTTCAAAGAGCTTTCGTTTGCACAGATACTCGATCCTATCACCAATCGTATTTTCAACGGAAGCCTCTTCAGTTACACCAATTCCGATGGTGTGACCTCGTGGGATGGCGATCTTAAAGAGACCGATATCGATAACGTTGACCTCAGGTGGGAGTACTTCGGTAAGCGTTCGTCCATGTATTCGGTAAGTGGTTTCTTCAAACACTTCCAGAACCCGATAGAACTTGTACGAATTCCGGAACAGCAGACCAGCTCCGAGTTCCAACCGCGTAATGTGGGCACAGGTATGGTTTACGGGTTGGAGGCTGAGTTGCGTACGCCTGAAGTGTTCGGCTTCAGTCTCAATACCAATGTTACCATAGCCCAATCAGTGGTGACCATGTCGCAAGTGGAATTTGAGGCACGTGAGAATTTCGAGCGCACAGGAGAAGTGGTCACGAACAAACGTAGAATGGCCGGACAGTCGCCTTACGTTATCAATGCAGGTCTATCCTATGGCAATAGGGACCTTGGGCTTGATGTAGGCATATTCTACAACGTGAAAGGGCCCACTCTGGAAGTTGTCGGGATAGGATTGTCTCCAGATGTGTACACGGAACCGTTCCATAGTCTCAATTTCAGTGTCAATAAGAAATTCGGTAAGGAGCAACGTACGGTGGTTGATTTCAAGGTGGCGAATATGACCAACGACCGCGTAGAAAGTTTCTACCGATCATTTCAAGCAGAAAAGCAGGTGTTCAGTAGCTTCAATCCGGGAGTCAGTTTCCAGTTCGGGGTAAGTCATAAATTCTGATTCTGAGCCAAGCAGAAGTGAACAGTCAAACGGTCCATGCCGTGCCCGGTGCTTGACGTACGCACACAGTGGAAAGGGAGATGATCTTAGCGCAACGGAATAGATTCATTGCAAAGAGTTCGCTCGGTTTATGACCTGATGTAAAAAAAAAGCCCCGTGGTTATCACCACGGGGCTTTTGCTTTTCAGTTTTTCATTCAATCCTAATTCTTTACGAATCGTACGGTTCTGGTTCCGAGTTCCGAACGTACTTGAATGAGGTAAACACCTGCATTCAGGGAGTTGCTTTCGTCAGCCAACGAGATGCGATTAACGCCTGTTGTCAATGTTCTGTTCGATGCAGACAAGGTCTGTCCCATCACATTCATCAGTACGATATCAGCAACAACCGCCTCTTTCATCGATATCTCCAATTGACTTGTTCCGTTGATCGGGTTTGGGAATATCCGTGCATGCGAAATGACTCCTGCATCTGAGATGCCACTTACGCTCGGATTGATGTTGATGTCATCGATGTACATGTAGCTTTGGTTGTCGCTCGTTGCTTCAAACCTGATCAGAACATGTTCTTCTCCGGCCATAGTTGCAAGCGAAACGGTTTCCTGTCGCCATTGGTTGGCAGAAGGAACAAATGTTGAGCTCACAAATCCACCCGCAGTATTGATGTCATCGCCCGAACTGTTGTAGCGCAATGTCCAAGTTTGGCCGCAGTTCCTGGAAACGTAAATTCTCAGGCGCTCGCTATGATTCGTGCTGTTACGATTTGAATGAGCAAGCATGAATGTCATCTGTGCTTCGGATGCAGCTACATTGGACATGTTGATGGGCGGGCTTATCAAACTGTGGCTATTGCCGGCCGTGATGCTTCTCAGGTTTATGCGTGCACTTGCCGAGCCTGAACTGAAAGCAGTTGTCGAACGCTGCCACGTAAGTCCACCAGGAGATTCTATCTTCCAGTCGGCATCAGAACCACTGTTGTTCGGGAAACTTGGGTCTTCCATGCCTTCAACTACCGGGCCTGTCAGTCCTCCACCGACCTCGTCAACAACAACGGTGTTCTGCACCGTTTGCGAAGCCGAACCGGCATTGTTGGTAATGGTAAGGGTTACGTCATACGATCCTGCATTCGGATAAGTAACAGTAGGATTCTGCTCGTTGCTTGTGGATGGTGTTCCACCTGGGAAACTCCAATTCCACGTCCAGCTAGGGTCAAGGTCAGCACCGAACGAAGTATCTTCAAAATCCACCGTTATGCCTTCGCATCCCTGCGTATTGTCTGCAAAGAAGGCAACCGTTGGTACGCAACTATTGCTGAAACCATCTGTCGTACCAGTGGCCTGTCTGTTCTGCGTGGTGTAATAGACGTTGCGTTCGCCAACACTGGAGTTAGATGCTGACTGCATTCTGGAAGCTTGTCCTAAGGTGAACATTCTGGCGCAGGTCGAATAATCCATGTGATTCTGAACGTTGTCCAAACTACCACAACTGACCTGAGATGTATTGCAACTGCCACTTGTACCGATCGTGTTGGGAGTATCACTCACATTATCATCGAAGTTACAGTTGCTGGCTTCTTCCGGAGAGTTTGTCGGA
>JBFHEW010000550.1:0-2665 GCA_041583955.1 Bacteroidia bacterium
AAATAAGAAAGGAGGTTCGTGGAAAAAGCCAGTGGCTATCATACTGGTGATTCTCGTGTGTCTGGGCGGAGCCTCGGCATGGGAATTATATTCCATCATTTACCGGCCCAATGTGGGGTTAAGTCAGGACAAGGAGTTTTTCTACATCCCCACCGGGTCAACGTTTCAGGATGTGTCGAACGCATTGGTGCAACAGGGCATCATCCATAGCCAAACGACCTTCGACTGGGTTTCGGAACAGAAGAAATACAAACTGAACGTGAAACCTGGTCGTTACCGGTTGAAGGACGGAATGAGCAATAATGAGCTCGTGAATCTCCTAAGGGCAGGGCTGCAGGAACCTGTAATGTTGACGTTCAACAATGTCAGATTCAAAGAAGACCTGGCCGGAAAAGTAGGTAAGTTCATAGAAGCAGACAGCACAGAGATCATTGACCTGCTCAATAACAGTTCGTTCGTGCAGAGCTATGGCTTCAACACCACCACGTTTCTCACCATTTTCCTTCCCAATACGTACGAATTCTGGTGGAATACATCGGCAGAGCAATTCGTTGAGCGGATGGCGGCCGAATACAAGGCATTCTGGACGGCCGAACGGAAACAGAAGGCGAAAGCGCTCGGACTTACGCAGTCTGAAGTGAGTATTCTTGCTTCCATCATTCAGAAAGAAACAAATAAGGCAGATGAGAAACCCACCGTTGCTGGGGTTTACTACAATCGGCTTAAGAAAGGAATGTTGCTTCAGGCAGATCCCACGTTGGTCTACGCGAACCGCGATTTTGCCGCCAGAAGGGTCCTCAACAAGCACAAACTCATTGACTCGCCTTACAATACATATAAGTATAAGGGTTTACCTCCGGGTCCTATCTGCCTTCCTAGCATTGAGAGTATTGATGCGGTTCTGAATGTGAAGTCGCACAATTACCTCTATTTCTGTGCAAAACCAGATGGATCAGGGTATCATTCCTTTGCGTGCACTTACAACGAACATTTGCAGAATGCCCGTGAATTTCAACGGGAATTGAATAAACGGAAAGTGTATAAATAGCGGGCCAAGTACCGTTGTTAAGCATCCGGTCCTTAACCTATCGATGCCTCTGTGTAAGCACTATATTCGCCTAAAATCTTGAACATGGCATCCTCAATCAAATTCGGAACAGATGGCTGGCGCGCAATGGTGGCCAAGGATTTTACTGTAGATAACGTGGCGCGTGTGGCGCAAGGAACAGCCAATTGGGTGGTGGCCAAGGGATTGCCTCAGGTTGCAGTTGTTGGTCATGATTGCCGTTTTGGTGGCGAACTCTTTGCCGAAACCACGGTCAAAGTATTCTTGCAGAACGGTTTTGAAGTGCATATGGCCAATGGTCCAGTTACCACTCCCATGATCTCGTTGGGCGCTAAGGAGCTGAAAACGGGCATCGGTGTCATTATCACTGCAAGCCACAACCCTCCTTCCGATAATGGCTACAAATTGAAAGGGAACCACGGAGGACCCTTGCTGGAAGAAGATGTGAAAGCTGTGGAGGAACTCATTCCTGAAGCATATGGATATGAACTCGATGCCATTGATCTTGATAGCTATCGAGAGTCTGGAAAATTGAAAACAGCAGCGCTAGAAGATCTATATGTCGAGAAGGTTTCTGCCAATTTCGACCTTGATGCCATTCGTAATTCGGGACTTGAGTTTGCATACGATGCCATGTACGGTTCTGGGCAATATGTGATGAGGAGATTATTCCCGGATATCACATTTCTGCATTGCGAGCGCAATCCGCTGTTTGATGGTGTTCCGCCTGAGCCTATCCTTAAAAACCTAGGCGAATTTGCTGAGGTCATTGCTCTTTCCGGTGATATCGATTGTGGTCTGGCCACTGATGGGGATGCCGACCGTATCGCCTTGTTTGACCGAGAGGGGAATTATGTCGATAGCCACCATGTCCTACTGCTGCTCATTCATTACCTGCATAAAGTGAAAGGCTGGAATGGCAAGGTAGGTACAGGCTTTTCGTCAACCGTGAAGATCGATCAGCTGTGCGAGAAGTACGGTTTGGAATTGGAAGTGGTGAAGATCGGATTCAAACACCTTTGCGGCATCATGATAACGGAAGATGTACTGGTTGGTGGTGAGGAAAGTGGTGGTATTGCTGTAAAGGGTCACATCCCAGAACGTGACGGCATCTGGAACGGTCTGGTGCTGTGGGAATTCATGGCGAAATCCGGAAAAAGTTTGAGAGAACTGATACAGGAGGTGTATGATCTGGTAGGAGCGTTTGCCTTTGAAAGGAACGATCTTCGTATAGCGCAGTCTCTGAAGGAAGAAATCGTGGCAAATTGTGAAGCGGGCAAGTACGACCATTTTGGTAATTACAAGGTGCAGCGTATTGACGACCTGGATGGTTGGAAATATTGGCTCAGCGACCATGAGTGGGTCATGATCCGGCCATCTGGTACTGAGCCCGTTCTGCGTACCTATGCCGAGGCAAAGACCCGAGAAGACGCGCTAGCTATTCTGGAGGCGTGCCGCATCCAGATCGGGGCCTGAACTGTTGATGAATAGCTGAAATAAAACAGCTCCACAGGCGTACATCACCACATCAAGAATGTCTGATGTGTAAATCCCTGACCGGGATGGCAGATACCATTCGAAGTAGACGGAGTAGGTGAG
>JBFHEW010000551.1:0-2665 GCA_041583955.1 Bacteroidia bacterium
ACGACCGTAGTGTGGAGGAAGTGGTGAATTGCGCCATTCAGGAGGATGCACAGGCCATTGCCATGACGAGCTACCAAGGTGGACACAACGAGTACTTCAAGTACATGTACGACCTGCTGAAGGAGAAAGGCGCTTCGCAGATAAAGATATTCGGTGGCGGTGGCGGCACCATTCTTCCTTCGGAAATGGAGGAATTGCACGGCTACGGTATTACACGGATCTACGGTCCGGATGATGGTCGCGAGATGGGTCTGCAAGGCATGATCAACGATATGATCGAGCAATGCGATTTCCCAACGGGGATGAGTTTGAATGGTGAGGCGGACCGATTGGAGAAGCAAAACTGGACAGACATCGCGAAGCTGATCTCTGCTGCTGAGAATAATTTGGATGGTAACAAGGATGTGTTCGCGAAAGTGAATGCTGCTTCGGCCAAATCGTCCACACCAGTTTTGGGAATCACAGGAACAGGTGGTGCTGGAAAGTCATCGATGGTGGATGAATTGGTGCGCAGGTTTTTGGTTGACTTCCCAGAGAAGAACATTGCCATTGTTTCGGTGGATCCATCGAAACGGAAAACGGGCGGAGCGCTTTTGGGCGATCGTATCCGCATGAATTCCATTCGAAATCCACGGGTTTACATGCGTTCGTTGGCTACGCGTCAGAGCAATTTGGCCTTGAGCAAGCACGTGCAGGAAGCGGTTGATATTCTGAAAGCAGCCAAGTACGATCTGATCATCCTCGAGACTTCGGGCATCGGGCAAAGCGATACGGAGATCATGGACCACAGCGATGTTTCGTTGTATGTGATGACGCCCGAGTTCGGAGCGGCCACACAATTGGAGAAGATCGACATGCTCGATTTTGCCGATGTGGTGGCCATCAACAAGTTTGATAAGCGCGGTGCGTTGGATGCGCTTCGCGATGTGAAGAAACAGTACAAGCGCAACCGCCAGTTGTGGGATATGAAAGACGAGGAAGTTCCTGTTTACGGGACGATTGCCAGTCAGTTCAACGACCCTGGCACCAACTCGCTGTACAAGGCCATTATGGACGAGGTGGTGAAGAAAACAGGTGCCGAACTCAACTCAACGTTCCGAATAACGGACGAGATGAGCGAGAAGGTATTCGTGATTCCACCGAACAGAACGCGTTACCTGTCTGAGATCGCTGAGAACAACCGTGCCTACGACAAATGGGCAAACGAACAGGCAGAAACAGCAGACAAGCTCTACTCCATTCATCGTACCATTGAAACCGTTTCAGACACAGCGATCAAGAAAGTTCTGGAAGCGGAATTCGACCGTGTGAAATTAGACCTCGACCCACGCAATTGGCTCATTATTGAAGGTTGGCCGGAACAGGCGCAGCGGTACAAAGACGAGTTCTACATTTTCAAAGTGCGCGACAAAGAGATCAAGATCAAAACGCATTCTGAGTCTTTGTCGCACTTACAGATACCAAAGGTGGCTACTCCGAAATACCGGAACTGGGGCGATCTTCTGAGATGGATCCTGCAAGAGAATGTTCCTGGAGAATTCCCATACACGGCCGGTATCTATCCTTTCAAACGCGAAGGCGAAGACCCTGCCAGAATGTTTGCAGGAGAAGGCGGCCCGGAACGCACCAACAGACGGTTCCATTACGTTTCGATGGGATTGCCTGCCAAGCGTTTGAGCACGGCTTTCGACAGCGTGACGCTCTACGGAAATGACCCCGGCCATCGTCCCGACATCTACGGAAAAGTGGGCAACTCGGGTGTAAGCATCTGCTGCTTGGATGATGCCAAAAAGCTCTATTCCGGCTTCGATCTAACCAATCCACTGACCTCGGTATCCATGACCATCAACGGTCCTGCACCGATGTTGTTGGGATTCTTCATGAATGCCTGCATCGATCAGGAATGTGAGAAATACATCTTAGCCGAAGGACTAATTGATAAAGTTGAAAAGATAAAAAGAGACAAGTTTGATAAGCAGGGTATTGCGAGACCCGCCTATCAAGGAGATTTGCCAGAAGGAAACAATGGACTTGGATTGCTTCTACTTGGCGTAACAGGCGATGAGGTGCTTCCAGCCGATGTGTATGCCAAGATCAAAGCCGATGCATTGAGTAAGGTCCGTGGAACGGTTCAGGCGGATATTCTGAAGGAAGATCAGGCGCAGAACACGTGCATTTTCAGCACCGAATTCGCCCTGCGATTGATGGGTGATGTGCAGCAGTATTTCATTGACAGGAATGTGCGTAACTTCTACTCCGTTTCTATTTCGGGGTACCACATTGCTGAAGCGGGTGCCAATCCTATTTCGCAGCTCGCATTCACGCTTGCCAACGGTTTCACGTTTGTGGAATATTACCTGAGCCGCGGCATGGACATCAACAAGTTCGGGCCGAACCTGAGCTTCTTCTTCAGCAACGGCATCGACCCAGAATATGCGGTCATTGGCCGTGTGGCACGAAGAATCTGGTCCAAGGCCATGAAGCAGAAATACGGTGCCGACCCGCGGGCGCAAATGCTCAAGTACCACATCCAAACAAGTGGTCGCAGCTTGCACGCACAAGAGATCGATTTCAACGATATCCGCACCACGCTGCAAGCGCTTTACGCCATTTACGATAACTGTAATTCGCTGCACACCAACGCTTACGATGAGGCCATTACCAC
>JBFHEW010000552.1:0-2659 GCA_041583955.1 Bacteroidia bacterium
GCAACCGAATGTGCAGCCGAGTAGGAAATGGGACGGGAGTCATGGTTCAGCCGTTGGCTTCCTGACCGCGGTAGGCCAAGGTTGAATAGGCCACCCCGAAGGCGTCATCGAGCTCAAATCCGGCCTGTTCGTCCTTGATGAGAATGCGGATGAGTGCCATGTGATGGATGGCGTGTTCCAATACATAAAGCAACTCGCGCGATAACGAGGATGCAACCGAAAGTGGCTGTGAATGGGCCGCTGGCAATTCTGCCATGGTCTGCATCGGAATATCCGTGCTAAGCAACTCCAATTGCTTCATGATGTCGTCTATCATGAGCGAGGCATGATCCGCACTGGATTCAAGAAGAATATCGCGCTTACGTGCATCGTAATTCACAGCTTGACCTGCTTCGAAAAGACATTGATAGAATTCCAACGTATGCCTTACGTGCTGTCCGACCGATGCCCTACCTTTCGGATTGAACTTGGTGTACAACCGCTGGTCCATCTGTTCGAGAACAACCCTTAACCGAAGTAACGTTTCCACATTGAGTTGCTTCAATGCAGCCATATTGTCTGCCATTACCATTCGTACGCCACTCCGAGATTATAGCTTGGGGCAGCGGCCACCATTCGTCCCATACCGAAATAGACAGCGGCATTGATGTGCACCTTTTTGATCTTCTGGATGAACTTGAGTCCGTAACCAAGGTATTGTTGGTTGTTCGGGTAGAGCGATGTGTGCAGGTCGCGACCGTTCGGATGAAGGCTCACACTGGTAGAGTCTGATGGATCCACTCCGGGCGTCACGTTATTGTCGTAGCTACCGTTCTGCATGGAGAACCTACCGGCCACATTCAGAATGAAATAGGTCTTGTGATTCCATGAGTAGCCTAATTCAAAGTTGAAGTCGGCCTCATGGCTGTAATTATTGAGGCGGATGCGATACCCGGCATCAAGGAGCGTGTATAGTTTTCCTTGCACGAAGGTGGTTCCTACACTTACATAAGGATGGAAAACCCATGCACTGGGACCGGTACGCAAGGTGGTAAGCGAATCGTACTTGGCCACATTGGCCTCCACATTCAACCCGGCAGAGAACAGGATCCGTTTCTGAATGATATTGTACTTGAGGCCGAGCATCACGTTGCTCAATCCGAATAGGTTGCCTGCCTGCACCGTATCTTGGAAATACGATGAATCGGCACTGGAAATACGATCGGCACTCGACACATACTTGAACGGAAGGTTGGCCGTGAGGGTCAGCTTGTCCGTGAGACCATAATCGAGATACAACTGCGTGGTGAAATCCGTTACGGGCCTGCGGAGCTCCGTTACTTTCCCTTCATGGTTGAAGAACCTGCTATAGCCGACATAGGTGAATCCGAGTTGTGCGTATCCACTGTTTTTGGCGCGCGGCCATGGACCACCTGCGTGGGCCGATTGCACAATCATCAGTGACAGGAAAATGAGCGTCAAAAATCTCTTCATGCTGTTTGTTTAGGAGTTAAACAAATGTAGGCAACCGATCTTTTGATGCAGCCGCCACCACGACAATAATACGAGAACCGATCTAAAGCATGCTAGAGGATGCTCTATTTGAAATTCTGAAACTTACTCATCTTGTTCATATGGGTCAGCTTCTTGAAATAGTTTCCCATGTTGACGGCAAGGCCGAGTGCATGCGCGTGATACCCTGCTCCCTGCACGTTGAGATGAAACAGATACCGGAACGTAAGGCTACCTCTGAAAAACCAGGTGCGCGCTGCCAATGTGGCTACGAAACCCGAGGAAATATCAGCGCCATTGAACTGCACGCCATAGCCAACGCCCAATCCCATACCGATGTCAGAACGGAAATCGCGGGTGGAATAGTGACCGATGTTGGCCTCCAGCACAGCTGGAACGTGCCCGTAGAAGTAGGTCTTTTCTATCCAGCTGTCTTTGATATGCACACCGAGTGTAAGCGGCATGGTTGCTGCCACTGAGAAGTCTGTATACTTATTGATGATGTTTATCTGTGGGTTGTAGAACAGCCCGAACGCAGGACTCACGTTCTTCTTCACCATAAGTAAATGGGCCGAAGCCCCGATGGAGTTTCTCCAACGGTCCTGCAACGATGTTTTCTTCTGCGCAAAACTGCAGGTGGCACCTGCAAGGAGGAACACAAGGAGTAGGAAGCGTTTCACAATGATCAGGTTTTGGTCGATGCTTACAACGGAAAGACCGAGGAATTGTTACCATCCATACTCGCGAAGGGTAACAACATCTGGTTTAGCAGCACTGCCACCGAATACCCATCAATCTTTGCGGATGTGCAGGTCGCGCTGAGGGAATGGAATGGTGATGTTGTTTTCGCGGAATGCCTTGTCAATGGCAAACCGGATGTCGTTTTTCACGAACTCGATACGGAAAACCGATCGCGAAAAGAAATGCAATGAAAATGTGAGCTGAGAATCGGCAAAATCAGAGAAGAACACGAATGGTTCGGGGGTTTTCACAACCTCGGGGTGCTGCTTGGCACATTCCGTCAGCACCCTTCGCACCTTCTCCACATCAGAACCGTAGGCCACACCTACCACCACCGTGAACCTGGTGAGCTTATGGTTGTGTGTCCAGTTGACCACATTACCGGTAATGAACCGTGAGTTGGGAACGATCATAATGATGCCTTCGC
>JBFHEW010000553.1:0-2655 GCA_041583955.1 Bacteroidia bacterium
AACCGATTTCTGGGAACTCAGGTCAATGGTCACGAAATCAATGTTGCCATTTCCGGACAGGTTCTTGATCTCGGTAACAGCTTCTCTTGCTTTGTCTTCCGATCGTGAAGTGATGACCACCTCTGCACCTTTTTTCGCCAGTGCAATGGCTGTGGCTTTGCCGATTCCAGCATTTCCGCCAGTGATAACAACTGTTTTTCCGTTCATTTTCCCTTTTTTCGATTTTGCTTTAAAACCTTATGCAGCTTCTTCGGGTCTTGCCGATTGTCCCAGAACGAAGTGATCATAATACCGCCTTCAGTAACTTAATAAAGGATAGAGTAGTGCCCCATTGCTGCTTTTCGTGTGTCAGGGAAATCAGTCTCTATCGATGCTAGCGGGTTCTTGGATAGAAATTCAGTCCTATTCCAAACTGCGTTTGACAATTTCTCTGCATAGGCAGTTGAACCGTTTCTTTCTGTCCAGTATTCCAACACCTCAAAGAATTGCGTTTCGGCCGTTTCTGTCCACTCTACGGTTGACTGTTTTTCCTGTTCAGCCATTCCGCGGTTCGGCTTTTCAATTCAGATTGGGTGGATGTTTTCCCGTTCAGCATGTCATTTTCACTCATTTCAAGCATCAGTTTCTGCTCTTCAGTAAGTACCATCTTTTCTGGGTTTTCTGAACTGGAAGCAATGAGTTTGTCCAAGGCCAATAGGAATTCCTTGTTGCTGATCGATAGTATCTTATCGATCAATCCGTTCCTGATGTTATCAACTGTAGCCATACTTTAAAGATACGTTTTAACTGCCCAGTTTCGGACTTTGTGGCCTTGGCAATTCGCAATCAAAACCGTCCAATTCGGTGCTCAGGTCTTTGAAATTGCTGGGTGCATTGAAATTGCAGAACGTGGTATTGTTGTTCTTGATGCAGATCATGTCCTCTGGTTTGATGGTCATGGTTTCCATGTCGATGAGGGCCGGATCGAAAATGCCATCATAAACAATATGAGGTGATTCGGCACCGAACAGAGAGGCCATCAGTTTTCCCAATCGCTTGGTAGTGTCTGGAAGCATAGGCTCCTGATCCTCGTAAATGTTATCATGAACGTAGATTCCGGTTGAGAAAGGGTAATAGAGCGAATCTTCGTACGGGCGTTCGGTCAACTGGTAGCTTACGATTCCTGTGCTCGTGGTCTTGTGATTGGAAAACGTGTTGTGATCCACTTCAACGTTCCTTCCTGCAAGAACAAAGCTTGCCGTGCCACCGGGTAGGACGCCAACAATAGCACCCGGATTTCCGAAATTATCGTGGTTGTTGTTTCGGATGATGTTGTCGTGTATGCGAACGTTCGTGCCCTGTTTTTCAATCAGATCCGGAAGGTTGTAAAAGGCGATTCCGCAGGCGTTTCCTTCGCAGGTATTGTTGTACACATCCACGAAAGAGCAGTTTTCGATGGCAATGCCCTGTACGTTCATCGATGCGTAATTATCACGCAGGATCACGTTACGACTCTGGCCTGCATAGATTCCTGCATCGCTCGCATTCGTAAGAGTGCATTTCTCAATCAACAGTCCATCGCACAGCACAGGATAAAGGGCATAAGCACCGTTTGACGATGAAGAACCGTTCGTCCATTCCACCTTCACATTGCGGATAGTGACGTTTTTGCTTTCGTGCACTTTGATCCCGTCTCCGCTTAGGTCCTGAATGGTCATATCTGAAATGGTCACACCATCGGCCTTAATGTAAAAGCCCTGTGCGCCATCGGTCTGTTTACCGAAGTTGATAATGGTCTTATCCATACCCGCGCCTTTGATGGTTACGTTCTTCACATCGCGCATCGAAAGTTCGCTGGTGAACTCATAGGTTCCTTCTGGGATCTCGATCACACCGCCTTCTTCAACGGCAATCATTTCCTCTTGCAACTTCCGATGAAGTTCTTCGGAACTGAGTTTAGGTTGAGCGCACGAAGCCAGCAGCACAATGGCTGCGGCCGCGCTGATCAGTTTGGGGTTGCTGGTCATATGGGGGTTGGATTAAAGATTATTTCTTTTCGAAATTGAGCATGAACTCTGCAACTGCCAATCGGGTTTCTTCCGTCAGGTAGTTCTGCGGTGGCATCTCGGGGTAATCCTCTCTTCTTCGTTCGGGGTTGGCAATGTAGTCGGCCAAGCCCTGTGGGTTATCCTTATACATGGCCTGAATGGTCTGAACAGGAGGTCCGATCATGCGCACGTCATACGCGTGGCAGCCCGAGCACACACCATAATAGGCCAACTTCCCTTTTTCCTCCTGTTCCAATTCTCTTGGCGCAACCGGTTCTGGCAATAGGTAGGACTTGACATCGGCAGTGCTTGCCAATTCGCAGCTGGCATAGTTGTCCAATCCCCAGGTTCGATACATGTCGCGGTTTCTTATGCAACTTCCTACGCCACCTCCGTAAGCAAGAATGTCCGGACCCTTGCTGTCCATCTGCGTGGCCATGGCGGCTTTCACATCAGCAACAGGGTCTTCCCCGTTTCCGTACATCAGGTTGTCCAGAATAACCACGCGGTCCGGATTCGGTTCCACCTCCTTGTCTTTTGAAAGTTGAGAGCCGAAGCTGAGGTCGGTAATGGCAATTCCTGTGTTTCCGTTGCCGGTAATGATGTTGTTCTCAATAACCACGTCATC
>JBFHEW010000554.1:0-2649 GCA_041583955.1 Bacteroidia bacterium
CGATTGATGGCCATGGAATATGTTCCGGAAGTAACCGCACTCAACGCGTATAGCTGCGCATCGAAATTGCTTACACCCATGATAAGTCCTGTGGGCCCAACTGCTGTCGAATCGACAATATTCACATAGACCTGATCGTAGGGCACCAATGTATCCTGTCCTGTTTCAATTGTTCCATGGCAGTCGTATTCGCCAACAAATTTCAATCGGGTAGGGATACACGTGTCGTCATCCTGTTTTGCTTCAGGATCAAAGTTGTCTGAATAGGCATCTGTACAACCTCGCCTTGGTTGGCAACCGACCACAATTGCTGCCAAGCAAAGGCTGAAAACGATGTAGAAGAGGTTTTTTGTCATGGAAAAGCTGCTTGGTCTGTGCAGATTTAAGGGGTGAAAGTAAGAAAATGTGAATTTAACTTCATTAAAATGCTAAGATATGCTGTCCTATAATTTTGTGCACCATTCAAAACAGTCATAAGTTACAGTGGTTCCGCTACGCGAATCCCTCACTTTGTATGATATCGATATCCTGTCGTCTCCAGTATAAATACCCGCACCTTCCACTATCAGGAACGGTTGGAGCAATTGAGGTTCTATTGTGATGTTTTCGGCATAGACCCTCGCTTCCACGTTTCCTAACGTGTCTGCCAAGTTGGATATTGTAACCATGAATTCGTTGTCGGTAGGGGTAATGCTTCGGAGGTAAGTATCTGAGAAACAATCAGAATCTACCTGAAATGTTCCAAGGAACTTATCGCGTACCAGAATGCACGAACCATCGTTGATCACGGCCTCCGGATCATAATTCTCGGTTCCGAACTCGGTGCAACCTGTGTTCTTACAGCTACTGATGATGGCAAGAAGAAGGATGGTACAAAGGTATCTCAAGCCTTTTTTAGGTTAAGGTTTGCGTTGCATACGCACTTGAGCCAACTAGGTTACCATGATCTACTGCGTTTTGGTGCAGTAGTAGTTGTAAACCTGCGGAACAGTTGTGACGCCCGGAGGATTTCCGCCATCCGACATCGGAACCTGTGTCTGTATGGTAAGGTGGAAATCAACGGTATCGTTTTCGAGCCACATGCCGTTTCCGGAGTAGGTTCTATTGTAATATTGCCCTAAGAATGTGTCCTGCAACGCACGCTGTTGCAGTACGATGGTAAATGCAGTTGTGCTACCTTTCAATATCAGATTACCGTTGAAATTCATGTTGAACGCATTGGCGGCCGTGTTGGCCTCTGTTATGGCCACCGTGCCGGCATCAAGCGTGTCGGTTCCCATGATCACATCATTCCAGATGCGCGTGTAGCTGAAATTACCGATCATCTTATCCCTACTCGGAATGCAGGTGCCATCGTTCTCTTCGGCAGAAGGATCGAAATTATCTGCTGTTATTTCCATGCACCCTCTGTGAGGTGTACAGGCCCAAACACCGATAATGATGATGGACAGAAATACAAGGAGCCACGTATTTTTCATTGATTGAATTATGTCTCAAATATAAATAGTTTGCCAACTTCATTCTATTATATACAGACTGCAAGTTTTTTCCTTCAGAATCGGAAGATCGTTTGGAAAAATGTAGCTTTCACATAGTTTTTACCGCCTTAGATTGTCAGAAAGAACCCTTTTACGTGTGGTGGTCCTGTTGGCCATTTCGTTGGTGCTCATGTATTTAGGGCGGCATTCATCGCTGCGAGCATACTTCACATTGACGTATATGGAAGAAACCATTCGGCAAGCAGGAGGTTTTGGCATGTTCCTTTTCATTGTCATGTATACGGTCGGTACACTCATGAACATCCCAGGGTTTCTCTTTCTGTTTGTCGGATTCGTGGTCTATCAGGGATTGAATGGTATTCTGCTTGGTTATGTGGCCAGCGTGATAGGTGTAACGGTGCACTTCTTTTTCGTGAGGGCAATGGCCGGGGAGGCTTTAGCGGAAGTTAAGCAACCGTTCGTACGCAAACAGATGCAACGCATTGCCCAGCACCCTGTGCGTACAACTGTCCTTCTTCGGATAATCTTCTATGTATCCGCTCCGGTAAATTATGCCTTGGCGCTGTCCAACATCAAATGGAAACATTCGCTTTACGGCACCATGCTGGCCTTTCCGTTCAATATCCTTTTCAATTATGCCTGGATGACCTTTGCGAAAGACTGGATATTGGACTGGTTCGGGTAATTGGCGCAAAGCTACTGGCGTCAGCAATGGCTGACGGAATATTCAACAGATCTGTCAGATAAAAAAAGGCCATCGGATCCAGATCCGATGGCCTTTCATCCCAGGTGAAAAATGCCGTTACTGGGTTACTACCAACTTTCTGGTAACCATTGCCTGATCAACACTGATGTTCAACAAGTAGATACCCGGAGTAAGTCCGAGCGCATTGGTGTCAAATTGCTGGTTGAACATGCCATTACCATGTGTTCCAGTGTACAGAGACCCTACATGCTTACCTGCCACGTCAACCATGTCAATGCTGATCTTGGCTGCCTCCAATAGGTTGAAGCTTAGAGCAAACCTATCATAAGTCGGGTTTGGAAGTACGGTCAGCCCTTCGATAGGAGCTGCCTCTTCAATTCCGGTCAATTCGGTACCTTCTATGTACTGCACGCCAAGTACCATCATCTCCTCATCAGATGTAAG
>JBFHEW010000555.1:0-2640 GCA_041583955.1 Bacteroidia bacterium
CTGGTTCGAGTTGACGGGCGAATGGTGGAATGCTACCATATTCACCTTCATTCTGGGTTCTACGCTCGTCATTTACAACCTTAACATGTTGAGCGGCCTCAAAGAATTGAGGGAACGGGGCACCCGGTCGGAACGCCACCATTGGTGTATGGATAACGAGCGGCTAATGAAGTTCACCTTCGTCATTGGATTACTGCTTACGGCATCTTCGGTTTGGTTTCTCAACGAGGTGATCTGGTGGCTGATGATACCGCTAAGCATTGTGGCCATGGCCTACACCGTGCCCTTGATCCGAAGAAAGGACAGTTCGGTGCGCTTACGCGAAGTAGGGCTTTGGAAGATATTCATCATAGCGGCCGTTTGGGCAGGTATGACCGTTGTCCTTCCTGCTGTGCACCTTTCAGGATTCGGGCAGATCCAAGACATGAACAGTTGGATGTTGGCCTTGGAACGGGCCGTCTTCATATTTGCCATCACCATTCCGTTCGATATCCGCGATCTGGAAAACGATGCCATAAAAGGAGTGCGAACCATTCCATCCACCATTGGTTGGAAAAGGTCTGTGGTACTTTCTCAGATTCTACTGGCCGTGTTCATGCTGCTGGTTTGGCTACGCCTTGATGCGGGACATCCATCAATTTACGCTTATGTGTTCAGCACCATCATCACCATGGTATGCGTTTCCATTGCCACACCAGATAGGAGCGACCTTTACTGCTCCTTCTGGGTAGAAGGAACGATGATGGTGCAGTTCGTTACCGTCATGCTTTGGCTTTCCTGACAGCTACCGGCAGCATTGCATAGCTGGAGGTGACACGCATCACAGTCTGCAGGTACAGCGGCACCTACCTTTGAGGTATACGAATTAAAGACAGAAGAAATGGCTACGATAAAATTGACAGCAGATAAATTCAAGACTGATATTTTCGACTACACTACTGGAACCGAATGGAAATACAAAGGCGAGCGCCCAGCGATAATCGACTTTTATGCCGACTGGTGTGGACCATGCAAAATGGTATCGCCTATCATGGAACAGCTGAGTGACGAATACGCAGGCAAGGTGGACATTTACAAAGTGGATACCGAGGTTGAAAGGGAACTTTCAACTGTCTTCGGCATCCGAAGCATTCCGAGTATCCTGTTCATACCCATGGATGGCACACCGATGATGCAACCTGGGGCCATGCCGAAAAATGCTTTTCAGGAAGTGATTGAAAAAGAGCTACTTCAGACCGCTTAGGCTCAACGAGCAGATATTCCAAGACAGCCGGCTTTGTGCAAACATTGCCGGCTGTGCTGTTTGATACAAGATGCGATCGATTCATGATATTTGCAGACAGACCAACCCATGGTCGTCCAGTACGTCTAACTTTTCAAAGCCCCTTTATCATGAAACACACCACGATCATCTTTCTGTTACTACTTGTTGGAAGCCGACTATTCGCCCAAGGAATGATCTCGGGCTTCTCTGTAGTACCCACCAACCCTACCGAGGCTGACGACATTGAGATCCATGTGGAGGTTCAGTTTTCAAGCTCCGACTGCCAACCCGACTACCAAGACCATTTCATCAATGGTTCTATTATCGGAGCCAGCGCACACCATTGCGTTGGGATGCTTACCGCCATCTGCAATACAACCGATACGTTTCAGATAGGGCAACTACCTGCAGGTACTTACACCTTCGACCTTACGCTGACCAGTGGATTCGGTGGTCCGGGATGCACCCCGGGTTTTGTTCCTGACGACAACGACCAGTTCCAATTCACGGTACTCGGATCGGTAGGCATTGCCGAACCCACTGCAGCTGCGCCTGCCGTTTATCCCAACCCTACAACCGGAATGCTATTCCTGAACTCGCCAATTGTTGAACGCGGGCAATTGACAACGCTTAACGGGAAAATGGTATTGGAAATGAATACCGGAACAACGGAAGTAAATCTTTCCGACCTTCCTGCTGGAGTTTACATTCTCAGGGTGGGGCTGTCGCGGACAATGGTGGTGAAGGATTAGTCCACCCGATTCATGTTATCGATGAAGATGCGCGCCAGGTTGGCGGCCATCGGGTCGTTGCGGTCCATGCGCTCCGGATGCCATTGCACGCCCAGAATGAATGGATGCGACTTCTTATCCTCCCAGTAGAAAGCCTCAATGATGGAATCACCGGCCAAGGCCATTACCTTGAAACCAGGTGCCAGCGAATCAATGGCCTGATGATGGTTTGAATTGACCTCTGCACTGTCACGTTCCAGTATCTTGGCCAACCACGGATGGCAATAGACCATGTGGTGGGCATCGCCAACTTGTTGTTGGTGCAAGGTTGAATTCCTTTCTGATGGGATATCGATGATCAGCGAACCTCCCTTTGCCACGTTGAGCAACTGCATGCCTCTGCAGCCGCCCAGCAAGGGTATTCCCCTTTCGAACGAATGCGCCACCAACGCCAACTCCAGCGAATCACGATACGTGTCTATCGGACCGCATTTTGCAACCAGCGAGTCCTTACCGAAAAG
Source organism: Bacteroidia bacterium (assembly GCA_041583955.1). Taxonomy (GTDB): domain Bacteria; phylum Bacteroidota; class Bacteroidia; order UBA10329; family UBA10329; genus UBA10329. Next base: position 2,517 of record JBFHEW010000555.1, read on the forward strand.
AGATGGATGCACGTCTTTCCCTCCTGTAAGGATCATGCCATCAACTCGGGACAGAACCCCATCGAGCGAATCTGCCGTCATGCCATACGCCTGATAGAAGGTAAGCGTGCTATCAAAATGCAGC
>JBFHEW010000556.1:0-2638 GCA_041583955.1 Bacteroidia bacterium
GAGTTTTACGGTTCAGAAGAGTTAAGAACCTGCTCAAGTTGTGGACACGTGATGGAAACTGACCCTCGATTCGTGTAGCCTCTCGCAAAGGCGCTAAGCCGCAAAGGGAATTTTCTGTGGATCTGGATAATGAAGAAGGGCGTAACGATGATCGTTACGCCCTTCCAATACTTGGCGATTCCGCGCCTTTGCGAGAAATCTATTTGATCACACTCAAACGACCTGTATGAGCCACCTTTCCTGCCTCATCAAGCATCTGGTAAATGTAGAGTCCGTTTGCCAGCCCGTTCAATTCCACGGTCTGACCATCAACTGTCAAACGCTCCATCTGAAGCAGTTTACCGCTCATGTCCATGATGTTCAGTTGGTAGATATCACCACCTGTTCTTACACGGATATTTCCATTGGTCGGATTAGGAAAAAGGATGTTCTGACCAGCAGCTACAATTTCTTCAACACCAGTACAGCACTCAGATTGTCCTGAAACGAAGGTTCCTGAAACGGGAGTTCCGTTGGCTTCTGTTGTAATATCGGCAACGTAGTAACCGACCTCTTTACCAATGTATCGCTTGCGATAAACAGTTTCGTTGCTAGGCACACCGATCTGACTTTCGACAAATGCCGGTGGTCGTTCCCATCCATTCGATTGGGTCCATCCCCAAATGGTATCAATACTGGTCTCAATCACATTCATTCTGATCACGGAGTGTGTTCCACCCAATGGGTCGGTCAATGTCCCGTCCGCATCTATCTCAGCAGAATAATAGATCACCCTTTTCACGTGTACAGAGTCTGGATCCCAGAATGCATTGAACGGGGCCGGAACCAGTCCATCTGAGAAGAATTTACCTTCAAACTGAGCGGTATCTGTCAATGCAGGTGAGCTTATGGATGCTGGGAACTCGAAAAGTGTCCAAGGATTAACAGCTGGCATGGACACCACGATTGGAATCGGGCTTCCGAGTTGCCCAGCAAAATCGCCTCCAAGACCAATGATATTCACTGCTCCGTTGCCGACTTCGGCAAAAGCAAAGATGCCTCCGATCTGGTCAACAGCAAGGTCGGCCGATGGAAAATCAGAACCTCCTTGAACCGTTGATGGATCGTAGAATCCAACGTCAAAAAGGGCGTCCGTCTGGAGCATCGAAAAATCGAAGGTCTGCCCGCCCCCGGTAGGTCCTAGGTTAAAGTTCAGAGAAGCATCGATCTCAGCATCATCACCAAAAGTGATGGATTCACCGATAGACGGAAAGTCTACCTCATCAATCACCACCTGCGCGTTGGCTGATGCGATTGTTCCGAAAACAAAAAGGGGTATTAGTTTTTTCATGATCATTATTAAAAGTTTAACCAAAGGTACGCATTACCCGAAGTTATATTTGCAAAGTGAGCGTAAGTCAGGCACCCGAACATATTCAGACCCTGTTGAAAACCATTCCCGATAACCCGGGAGTGTATCAGTATTTCAATGAAGATGGCAAACTGATCTACGTTGGCAAGGCCAAAAGCCTGAAGAAGCGCGTTTCCTCCTACTTCACCAAAGACAGATACGATAGCCGTAAAACGGCCATTCTCGTGCGGCAAATTCGCGACATCAAGTTCATTGTGGTAGCTACAGAACTGGACGCGCTGCTGTTGGAGAACAACCTGATCAAGGAATATCAGCCAAAGTATAATGTGCTGCTGAAGGACGATAAGACCTTCCCGTGGATCTGCATCAAAAAAGAGCCTTATCCCCGCATTTTCCCTACGAGGAGGGTGATAAAGGACGGTTCGCAGTACTTCGGTCCGTATGCGAACGTGAAGATGATGCACACGCTTTTGGAACTGGTGCGTCAGCTTTATCCCTTGCGAACCTGCAACCTCAGCCTCACGCCCGAAAACATCCAAGCAGAGAAATTCAAGGTCTGTCTGGAATACCACATCGGCAACTGCAAGGCGCCATGCGTTGGCAAACAGACCGAGGAGGATTACGAACTCGCCATTCAGAACATCCGCAAGATCATCAAAGGGAACATCCGCGAAGTGCGCGAGCACCTTCAAACCCTCATGACCGAATTCGCAGAGAAACTGGAGTTTGAAGATGCCCAACTGGTGAAAGAGAAACTGGAGATTCTCGAGAAATTCACAAGCAAGTCGGCCGTGGTAAGCCCAGTGGTTTCGGATGCGGATGTGTTCTCCATCGTCTCGGATGTGAAATCGGCCTACGTCAATTACATGAAGGTGATCGAGGGCGCCATTGTTCAGGCCCACACCATCGAACTCAAAAAGAAACTCGAAGAAACCGATGAGGAACTTTTGGCAATGGCGGTGATTGAACTTTCGCAACGTTTCCAGTCGGATGCCAAGGAATACATCGTTCCGTTTGAGATGGAGCTCGAAATCCCAGGCGTGAAGATCACCGTGCCGCAGCGGGGCGACCGCAGCACGCTGCTCAAACTTTCGCAACGCAACGCCCTCACTTACAAACGCGACAAGGACAAACAGACCGAGATACTCGACCCCGAGCGCAACGTAACCCGCATCATGGAGCAGATGCAGAAGGACCTGCGCATGAAGGAGCAACCCCGCCACATCGAGTGTTTCGACAACTCCAACATACAGGGCGATCATGCTGTGGCGGCCATGGTGTGTTTCC
>JBFHEW010000557.1:0-2638 GCA_041583955.1 Bacteroidia bacterium
ATGGACCTGATGATACACGACCTTGACATCATTCTGAGCATTGTACGTTCTAACGTCAAACGCATCAGTGCAAGTGGCGTATCGGTGGTGAGCAATACGCCCGACATTGCCAATGCCCGTATTGAGTTTGCAAATGGTTGTGTTGCAAACGTTACAGCCAGTAGGATCTCACTGAAGAACATGCGTAAAACCCGCCTCTTTCAGCGAGATGCATATATCGCCATAGACTTTCTGAAGAAGAAAACAGAAGTGGTAAGACTAGGAGATGGCGAAGCCGATGCAGATGGCAATGCCATGTTCATTGAGCTGGCAGATAACACAAGAAAGAAGATCAACTTCGAGTTTCCGCAGATACTTGAGACCAACGCCATTCAGGAGGAACTCCGATCGTTCCGTAAATGCATTGAAGAAGGCACCGAACCGGCAGTTACCATTCAAGATGGGTACAACGCGCTTCAGATAGCTCACGAGATCGTAGCAAAACTCCATCTTAGCTCAGACCTACTTACATCTGAGATATAATAAAATTACTTTCGCGTCCGTTCTCGCGGTGAATTAGCGCAATGAGTAAACGAATACGACCGACCATATTCCTTTTTGTGCTTGTGCTCTTGGCAAGTTCATACACTTCCTGCGACCTCATCAATCCGGAAGAACAGATTCCCGCATTCATCCGAGTCGACTCCTTCTCACTCGCTACGAATGCTTCCACGCAGGGCAATCCGGTCCATCAATTCACAGATGCTTGGGTCTATAATGACGAGAAACTTGTAGGCGTTTACGAACTACCGGCCGTTGTGCCTGTGTTGGCAGAGGGAGATGCCAACATCCGGATAAGGGGCGGCATAAAACTGAACGGTCAGGTAGGATCACGCATCCCGAATCTATTCACGAAAGACTTTCAGGCCGTGGTTGAACTGTTCCCTGATAGCCAGGTGCACATCAACCCAACCCTCACCTACAACAATTGGGTGAATTTCGATTGGCTCGAGGATTTTGACGGTTCCGGTGTTTCGGTAACGCAAACCTCCACCAGCCAAGGTGTTGTAGAACGTGTAAGTGGCAGCGAAGCCTTTGACGGCAGGTCGCTCAAACTTACTCTCAATGCAGATGAGCTCTTCTTTGAATGCAAGAAAGTAGGAGATGCCATTCCGCTACCAGGCGGAGGCACACCGGTCATAATGGAATTCACCTACCGTTGCAACAACTCCTTCGTGGTAGGGCTTTTCAGCAACGATCAGACAGGAACCATTCAGACCTCCATCATGGTCATCAATCCGTCTGAGAATTGGAATCATATCTATGTGAATCTCACTGATGTGGTTTCCGGCAATGCCAGCTATACAGGTCATCTTCCATTCTTCGGATTCATTAAGGACGAAAATGTCTCAGGACAATCTTTTGTTTACCTGGACAACATTCGATTACTGCACTGATGAACAGGAAACTCCAAACGTTCAAGTACATGTTCTTTGACCTTGTGGCCGCAACGGTCGCTTGGAGTGCCTTTTTCTACTATCGGAAAACATTTGTTGAGAGTCAGAAATTCGGGTATCAGGTAATGGTGAACATGGACGACCGATTCATTCAAGGCCTCATTCTCATTCCCCTGTTCTGGCTTCTGTTCTACACGCTTTTGGGCAATTACCGCAAGGTTTACCGCAAATCGAGGCTCAAGGAGTTCTTCCAGACACTGCTATCGACACTCATTGGAGTAACGGCTCTTTTCTTTGCGCTCATCCTAGACGATGAGGTCCTCAACCACACCACTTATTACCAGTCATTTGCAGTATTGTTCGGGTTGCATTTCGGTCTGACATTCGTTTTCCGTTTCATCCTTTCGTCCATTACAGCACACCGCATACATACGCGGCAAATAGGTTTCCCCACCCTTATGATAGGAAGCGATGCGAATGCATTGGAACTGTATGACGAACTGGAAGGTCAACAACAAGCTTCGGGCAACCTGTTCAAAGGATTCATCCGCGTAAAGGAGCGCGACCATTACCCGTTGGAGAAACGGATACCTTTCCTCGGAAATCTCGAAAACCTTTCGGAGATCATTACGGTGTATTCCATTGAGGAAGTGATCATTGCACTGGAATCGAGCGAGCATCAGAGCCTGCAGAACATCCTTAACAGTTTGGAGAACAAGGACGTGATCGTGAAGGTGATTCCCGACATGTACGACATCCTTTCAGGTTCTGTCAGAATGGATTCCATCTTCGGCACGCCACTCATTCAAGTGACACAAGACATCATGGCGCCATGGCAACAGGTCACGAAACGTGTTGCCGACATTGTTGTATCTGTACTGGCCCTCATCCTTCTGAGCCCGGTTTACATCATTACGTCCATTCTTGTGAAATTGAGCAGTCCGGGCCCGATCTTCTATGCACAGGAGCGCATTGGCAAAGGCGGCAAGCCTTTTTCGATCTACAAGTTCCGATCCATGGTAACAGATGCGGAAAAGCTTGGCCCAGCCCTATCGAGCGACCATGACCCACGCATCACGCCATTCGGAAGATTCATGCGTAAGGTGCGTCTGGACGAAATACCACAGTTTTACAACGTGCTGAAAGGAGATATGAGTCTTGTGGGTCCAAGGCCTGAAAGACAGTTCTTCATCGATCAGATC
>JBFHEW010000558.1:0-2635 GCA_041583955.1 Bacteroidia bacterium
GGCCAGGTCCTTCGTTCTACTATGGCACAACGTCACGGTGCAATTACCGGGATTGCTGTTTCTGCTCATCAGATTGGCCATTGGTGTTCCAACGATGTTGCTTCTTCCTAGCACCACGCAGTGCTTCCCACTTGTTTCAATGCCGTAACGATGCAACAGTTCCATGATGCCTTTTGGTGTGGCCGACACGAACGTTGGTAGGCCGAGAACCAATTTACCCACATTCACTGGATGGAATCCATCAACATCCTTCTCAGGAAGAACGCTTTCTGTGATCTTCTGCTCATTGATGTGCTTTGGCAGTGGAAGCTGCACGATGAGTCCATCAATTCCAGGGTCAGCGTTTATCTTTTCAATCTCTGAGAGTAACTCCTCTTCTGATACGTCTGACGCCAATCGCACCAATGTGGAACCGAAACCGATCTGCTCGCAGGCCTTTACCTTACTGGCCACGTACGTTTCGCTAGCTCCGTCATTCCCCACAAGGATTGCCGCCAAATGAGGTGGCCGATGCCCTTGAGATACCAGCGCAGTGACCTTATCGGCCAATTCTGCCTTTATCTCATCTGATATTTTCTTTCCATCAAGAAGCATGACACTCATTTACTTGAACAAATATATAACATACCATCTACATTCTACGTGTATCACGCAATTTTTTTTAAAAAAATTAAGTCATTCTACACTTTGATAGGTTAAAACATGCCAAACTGAACCCTACAGATCATCTCCTTGCACCCGGCATATTGCGCATCATGTTCTTCATTGCGCCTTTATTGGAGAACATCCGCATCATTTTCCGGCTTTCCTCAAATTGCTTCAACAATCGGTTCACATCCTGAATGGTAGACCCGCTTCCGTCTGCAATGCGTTTTCGTCTGCTACCGTTGATCAGCTGTGGATTCTCGCGCTCCAGAGGTGTCATGGAGCCGATGATGGCTTCCACCTGCTTGAAGGCATCGTCTCCGATCTCTACGTCTTTCAGCGCCTTTCCCATTCCGGGTATCATGCCCATCAGGTCTTTCACGTTACCCATCTTCTTGATCTGATTGATCTGATCTAAGAAGTCGTTGAAATCGAACGTGTTCTTGGCTATCTTCTTCTGAAGCTTTCGGGCCTTTTCCTCATCAAATTGCTCCTGCGCCCGCTCTACCAACGATACCACATCGCCCATGCCGAGGATACGGTCGGCCATACGGTCGGGGTGAAAGATGTCGAGTGCCTCCAGCTTTTCTCCGATACCCACGAACTTGATCGGTTTATTGACCACCGAACGGATGGAGAGTGCGGCACCTCCACGTGTATCACCATCCAACTTGGTAAGTACAACCCCATCAAAATCCAACCGATCGTTGAAGGCCTTTGCCGTATTGACGGCATCCTGACCTGTCATGGAGTCGACCACGAACAGTGTTTCCTGTGGTTTGATGCTTTTATGAACGCGGTCTATCTCGTTCATCATTTCCTCATCAACAGCCAAACGGCCGGCCGTATCGACAATCACCACATTGTGGTTGTTCGCCTTGGCGTACTTAATGGCGTTCTCGGCAATGGCAACCGGGTTCTTGTTTCCTTCTTCGGTATACACAGCAACGCCCACCTGCTCTCCTAGGACCTTCAGCTGGTCGATGGCCGCAGGACGATAAACGTCACACGCCACCAACAATGGATTCTTCTGACGTTTGCTTTTGAGGAAAAGCGCCAGTTTACCCGAGAAGGTGGTCTTACCCGAACCTTGAAGTCCAGCTATGAGAATGACCGATGGCTTCCCTTCGAGATTGACCTCGACAGACGAACCGCCCATGAGATTGGCCAGCTCATCTTTGGTGATCTTCACCATCAACTGACCCGGTTTAACGGCAGTAAGTACATCCTGTCCGAGAGCTTTCTGCTTTACGGTATCTGTGAACTCTTTGGCTATCTTGAAGTTGACATCGGCATCGAGCAAGGCGCGCCTTACTTCTTTCATGGTCTCGGCCACGTTGATCTCCGTGATCTGACCTTCTCCCTTCAGCGTTTTGAACGCTCTATCAAACTTCTCCGTTAAATTCTCAAACATTTACTTCTGATTTTGAATACCCAAAGGTAATTTCCTCAATGTATTAATACAATTCACATTCTGTCTGGAACAGACACTCCCAAAAGCCCCATTGCCGAACGTAAAACCTGCGCTGTCATGAGCGAAATGAACAACCGCAGCGTCTTTACATTCTCATCTTCTTCCACCAGAATGGGGCATTCGTGATAGAAGGCGTTGTATTCCTTGGCCAGTTCGTATGCGTAGTTTGCGATGATGGCAGGGCTGTATTCATCTCCCGCCACCTTCACCGTTTCGGGATACTGGTCGAGCAGGCGGATGAGCGAACGTTCGTTGCCGTTGATGGCATCCAATTGCGTGGGAACGTTCTGCAAACCTGCGCCAGCAGCCTGGGCCTTGGCCAGAACAGATCGGATGCGGGCATGGGTGTACTGAATGAACGGCCCGGTGTTGCCTTGCATATCGATACTCTCCTCTGGATTGAAGAGCATGCGTTTTTTCGGGTCGACCTTGAGCATGAAATACTTGAGCGCTCCCATGCCGAGCATTTCGAACAGGGCATCGGCCTCTTGTTCGGTCATTTCGTCAAGCTTACCC
>JBFHEW010000559.1:0-2633 GCA_041583955.1 Bacteroidia bacterium
CACATCTATCTTGATGTCGCCTCCATCAAACCGCTCTTCCAGCACTTTTCTTCCTTGCACATCGAACATGCTGATCATGATCTCCTCGTCAACGTCTCTTGCAGCAACATGGATCTCGTCAACAACCGGATTGGGATAAACAGCCAATTGCGCCACCTGTGCCTCCGTGATACCAACGCTTGCCTCATTGAAACTTGTCGACCCGGTTGCGATCACATCTCCAGCAGGACCGGAAGGACTGCCGGTAAAGTTTCCAGCATAATAGAACGTCACCGAGCCGGAACCTGCTGTTGGAGCTGTCCATTGGAAATCCCATGCCTTAGTGCCTCCGGTAACCGATGTTCCAGCACCGGTGTGCGTGAGGTATTTACTCGAAACGATCTGATTGCCGCTTCCAGCGATCAACGCACCAACACCGTTTCCGGCATTGTCCTGAGCCGACAGTTGAAATCCGAATTTGACGCCTATCTGGTTGGTCATGGTGAAGGTCATGTTATACGTAGTGCCGGCTACATATCCCGAACCGGGTATGTCTGACGTGAGCAGCATTACCTCATTTGCCGCAGTAGGCCCGTTGTGGCAGCCGCTTCTTGCGCAGGTCTGGCCATCGCCCGGAGAACCTGTATGACCGGCAGGCGCACCGGAACCATTGGTATGGGCCATGCGATAATTATAGTCGTAGACCATTCCGGCCATAAGCAGCAACGACAATACGAGGGTAAATTTCTTCTTCATGTAAAACGGATTAAATGGTTTCGATAAAAATAGTCTTGAGAGGCATACTGAACACGCTTCAAACTTACAAAGTTCAAAAGGCCTCAATATTCAGAACCCGAAAATACATTCACGGTTGCCTTGAACACGACAGTTTCTGCCAAATGGCTTTTCCTAATTTTGGCACCTCAAGTTAAAAACGCATGGCTGACGACAGATATCAAGGACACGATTACTATTTGGTGGATGAACTTCTCACCGAAGAGCACAAACTCATTCGCGAAACAGTTAGAACGTGGGTCAAGCAGAACGTGTCGCCCATAATAGAAGAATATGCGCAGAAGGCCGAGTTTCCCATTCACCTGCTGAAAGGTCTGGGCGAGATAGGAGCATTCGGTCCCTATATTCCGAATGAGTATGGCGGACCTGGATTGGATCAGATCAGCTATGGCATCATCATGCAGGAACTGGAGCGTTGCGATAGCGGACTGCGAAGCACCGCTTCTGTGCAGAGCTCGTTGGTGATGTTCCCGATCTGGAGCTACGCCACCGAAGCACAGAAACAGAAGTGGTTGCCCAAACTGGCCACGGGCGAGTATCTCGGTTGCTTCGGACTTACAGAGCCTGACCACGGCTCAAATCCGAACGGAATGGTGACCAACTTCAAAGATGCCGGTGACCATGTCATCCTCAATGGAGCCAAAATGTGGATCAGCAACGCCCCATTTGCAGACATTGCTGTGGTGTGGGCCAAGGACGAAGAAGGCACCATCAGAGGATTGGTGGTAGAACGTGGAATGGAAGGTTTCACCACACCTACCACACACGGCAAATGGAGTTTGCGTGCCTCTGCCACGGGCGAGCTGGTGTTCGATAACGTGAAAGTGCCGAAAGAGAATCTCTTCCCGGACATCCGAGGTCTGAAAGGCCCATTGAGCTGCCTCAACTCAGCACGATACGGCATTGCATGGGGTGCGCTTGGCGCTGCGCTCGATTGCTACGATACCGCGCTGCGTTATTCCAAGGAGCGTATTCAGTTCGGAAAACCGATAGGTAGTTTCCAACTTCAACAGAAGAAACTTTCCGAAATGATCACCGAGATCACCAAAGCCCAACTGCTGGTATGGCGTTTGGGTGTGCTGAAGAATGAGCATCGCGCGTCTCCGCAACAGATCTCCATGGCCAAGAGGAATAACGTGGAAATTGCCCTGCGTACAGCTCGCGAAGCGCGACAAATGCTTGGCGGAATGGGCATCACGGGCGAGTACCCGATCATGCGCCACATGATGAACCTGGAAAGCGTGGTTACCTACGAAGGCACCCACGACATCCACCTGCTGATAACCGGCATGGACGTGACGGGTTTCAACGCCTTCAGCTAGATCTTTTACCTTCGTAGCCAACGTTCATTAATTATTAGACGAAATGACCCAAAAAGGTAAACTGACACCTGTTGTGCTAGCAGCAGCAGTGAAAGAGAATATGAATGCAAACGGCACGCTGAAAGCACAATTCAAAAATCACTTCCTAGCCAAATTCTCAGAAGAGGAATTGGACGGCATCAAACAAGGAATTGAGGGGGAAATTGAAAAGCGGAAAATGGCCGTGGTAGACGAGAAGATCAAATTCCTCGAAGAGCTCGGATATACGATCTCCAAGTAATCGGTCTCACTCCATAGTACTAGAGCCTTCAGAACGATCTGAAGGCTTTATTTTTATACCATGCGTACACTTTTCATCTTTCTGTTCCTTCCGCTTGTTTGTTTTGGACAGTACAAGGGGGTTTCTTACGAACTCCGAAACGAGATCGGAACGTACACGCTCACGTCAAAGACCTTCTCTCATAGAATTGACAATGAAGAAGGCATCACCATCATCACCGGAAAATCCGGTAACGACACGCTTTACACCATTGACAG
>JBFHEW010000560.1:0-2630 GCA_041583955.1 Bacteroidia bacterium
ACCGGTTTCGGCCGCCAGATGTACCACACAATCTATCTCAGGCAAGGCCCTCTCCCAATCTGCACGGTTCCGAACATCGCCACTGATGAACTCTACCTTCCCAATGATCCGCTGATACGTTGGCGAATCTTCAGGTCGTTCTCCGTGGATCTGAGGCGATAGGTTGTCGAGAACACGCACCGCGTGACCTCGCGAAATCAGCTCTAGGGCCAATGATGAACCGATGAATCCGGCACCACCTGTAATTAGGATTTTCATGATATCAGTTTTTGATCTTATGCCAACGTGACGGGATGATATGATGGTAGGCTATTTCACTGCTGTTGAGCCAACGCTCAGGAGCTACGACTATTTGCCCTTCATTTTCGCCCAGCCAAGCCGCCCACCAGCTGAAAGTACTATTTGGAATTACGTGGTGCTTGCAATGCGTCATCAATCGCAGGTCTTCATGGAAATCAGGGAAATTATGGCTCATATAATGGCACGGGTAGGGTGGTTTGAAGTTCTCCTTGGTCCAAGCGTTGTCATCACTCCAAATGAACACCGTTATATCCTCACCGAGTAGCTCTTGGACCTTCTTCAGGCCATTGAGATAGTATTCTGTAGAGCACACATTATGAAGTGGATTCGCAAGGAAGTCTGTCCGTCTGAGACTGATGCAAACAGAATTGCAAGAGCCCATTCTTGCAGCCCAATCCCTGTTCTCCGAATTCATCTCTGTTTTCAAGGTCACTTCGCTTCGTATCAGGGAAGCATGGTCTTTGAAGAACTCTTCGCTGGTGAAATAGCCATCCAAATAAAAATTCCCTTTCAGATCGTTCAATTCGGGAGAGAATCTGGATAGGTCTTCGGCAATGACCCGTGGTCGGAGGCTGGGATTGAGTTTCCAATGCACCCTGTCGATAAACCGAGGAACAGCTTTTCCTTTGAACACGGCCACTTCAAAATCCGATGCTTCTGTCAATTGCAGATTGTAGCGGGACAGCTCGAAATTACGTGCGTAGGTTACCCCATTGACCGTAACCTCAGGAGAAAGATAGAACCGTGTGTCGATTTTCAGTTCCGTATTGTTCCGTAGAGCCATTGCTCTGCCAAATGAATATTGGAAAAGTTGATTGCCGAGGCCTTGAAAGATTCGGGAAATGATCATGCTTGATTGTTGGTTGTCAACTCAATTGATGTTTGATCTTGCACTTCAAGTACGTGATACGTTCCGCCAAAGAATCAGGACCGAGTTTTTCTTTTGGAAGATCAGCTATCCACGAGTCATCAGGTTCAAATCCTAGATCAATGAGCTTTGAAATGACCTGATGGGAAATTCCTTTAGCTATCCCATCGTGAAAGTAATTTTTCCAATCACCCACAACTCCAGCGCGAAGAAAACTGGCATTGCTTTGCTGGTTCTGCTCGTGATAAAACCGTTTCAACGATTTGAATTTCTCTTTCTCCACAGCTAATTGGACCGGATTGATTTTGAGTCCTTCCAATCCTAATGCTTCAATACCTGCAGATAACTGCCCATGGGTATCGGTACGTAGGTCTGCATAGGTAAGGGAATAGAGTCGCTTCCCCGGTTCGGCCCCCCATTTCTGCCAGATGTCTATATGATTTTGCCATGTGGAGAATTGTGGAAGGTTAGGAAGGCCATTCTCTGAGAGACCGTGAACAAAGTTCTTGAATTGAACGCGGTTACTTCTGTATTTTTTCGGGTTCTTAAGATTGACAACGACATCCTTATACGGCTCATCTAATCGGAGTACCCGTTTTTTCATTCCAGAGAAGTAGAACCACGCGCTCACACTCACATCTCTGAAATCGCGGAAAATGTAAAATACCCGGTACTTCGGAGTCTTATACGTGTTTAATAACTGCTCTGGGAGAAAGTGGGATTTGACCACCTTGATCTGGCTGGGGTTGTTCTCTAACCGAGCGTTGATCTCCAATTGACTCGGGTCGTCATCCACCAACTCTGCATTGAACACTTGGCAGAGCATTTTCGCCAGCCACGTATTTCCTGATTTTGGAAATCCGACTACGAAAATGACCTCACCTTTCGTCATGTTTCACTTCAGCTGACACTGGTTGCTATCCTTACACTCAACAACCCATTGGTCTTTCCGTACCAAAGCAGGTCGTTCTCCTCAACCGCCTCAACCACCGAAAACCGAATAATGATGGGTGAACTGAAGATAACGGTAGATCGGTGTACAACCATGTTGAATTTTCCCATGAATTGATTCTCATTGAGTAACCGTTCGGGAATAGTGTAAGAGAAGGTTTTAACATCTCCTTTTCTGACTTTTATTGCCTTGGTAGACGATTCGAATAAGCGGATTTCAGAAACCGTCCACAAATGCAACGTAAGGTGGAATGCTTCTATGTCCTCATTGAACTTCAGGGTTACCGTAATAGGTATCTCATCTGTTGTTTTGATAACCCCATTGGACGGAACATGAACCTTTGCTTCCAAGAACTCGATGGATGTTCTGTTGTCTTCAAAATCACCTTGATGATACAGAATGTCTCCGCCCTTTACAGAGGCTCCTAGGTATCGGTCAATGGCCTGATCGGTGTTTCCATTGAATGCCACGGTTCCGTTCTGCATCAGTAGCGTTCTCGAACACATGCTC
>JBFHEW010000561.1:0-2629 GCA_041583955.1 Bacteroidia bacterium
CCGCAGATGAAAAAGACCAAGGAAGAGAAGAAGTTCCGCGATGAACTGAAGAAGGGCGACAGAATCGTTACCATCGGAGGTATTCATGCCAAGGTGGCGGAGGTGAAGGATACCACACTGATCATTGACACGGGTGAAGGCCAAAAGCTGAAGATCGAGAAATCTGCCGTTTCAAAAGATAACTCGGTGGGGTTGAACCAGAATTCATGATCGCACGTTCTAGCACCCAATTCTAACGACCCGCTGATCGGTTAAGTTCGTTTTAAAGAACAGAGCGGTAATCAGAATCACATCACGTTTCCTAATTTGGTCGCATGTCCACATCGCTGACCAATAAGATCATTCAATTCGTTCAGCCACGGCTCAACAGGCGCTCTGTAGCTTTTGTGCTGTGTGTGCTGCTTTCCGGTCTATTCTGGTTGCTCACATCCTTATCAAAGGAGTATGTTGATGAGGTGGATATTCCGGTTGCATACCGCAATCTGCCCGATAATCTGCTCATTGCCAATGAACCTACCGTGATGGTCAGGGCCAAGGTGAAAGGTCTCGGTTTCGATCTGCTTTGGCATTGGTTGCGGTTTGAGAAGATGGAAATAACCGTGAACGCCAATCCGGCCGAGCTGCCAAGCGTAAGACGGAAAGGCAAGGAGTTTCATTATCTCTTCATCCGCAATGGGGAAGGAAGAGTGGCCAGCATGGAAGACGACAAGTTGGAGATATTGAGCATTGCTCCAGACACACTTTTCGTAAGATTTATTCCGAAATTCACGAAAATGGTTCCGGTGCGATTGAATGCTGATATCTCCTTTTCCAAACAGTACGGAATGGTTACCGAGCCGGTTCTCATTCCGGATTCCATTCTGCTTATTGGTCCGAAGAAGGACATAGATACCGTTCAGTTTGTGCTCACCGAACCGCAAACATGGAACGACCTCAACGAAAGCGTGACAGCCGAAGTGACACTGTCCAGATTCAACGGCCTTCCGTATGTCAGATATGATCAGAATGCAGTGCAGGTTGAATTGAATGTTGTCGAGTTCACTGAAGGAAGCGTGATGGTGACGTTGGAGATAGAGGCAAAAAGACCAGAATCGGTTAAGGTATTTCCCAACCAGGTGGAGATTAAATACCTTGTACCGTTGAGTAGTTATGATGACGTGAGACCGGAACAATTCCGTGCAACGGTGGTGGTTGATGGCAACAGCATTGACGAGACAAGTTTACCTGTCGTCATTTCCGAACAACCTTCCGTTGTTTCTCAGGTCAGGATCATTCCATCTCAGGTTGAGTTCATCTTACAGCAATGAAAGTGATAGGTATAACAGGCGGTATAGGCAGTGGTAAGACCACCACCTGCAAGGTCTTCGAGGCGCTCGGGATACCGGTCTATTACGCTGATGTGAGAGCCAAGGAGCTGATGGCGTCCGATCCGGAACTTAAAAGGAAGGTCACTGCGTTGTTCGGAGAAGAAGCGTATTCAGGTAATATGCTCAATCGGGCTTATCTGGCGCAGCAGGTATTCGGTTCCAAGGAGAGGTTATCTGCTTTGAATGGTGTTGTGCATCCGGCTGTTGCAAATGATTTTGAAGAATGGCTCGACAGGCATAAGGAGCATAAGTACGTGCTGAAAGAAGCAGCCATCCTTTTCGAAAGTGGTGCCTATCAGAACGTAGACATCACCGTGCTGGTCATTGCGCCCGAAAAACTCAGGGTTGAGCGTGTAATGAACCGCGATGGCGTGACCCGAGAAGATGTGCTCAAGCGCATGAAGAACCAGTGGACGCAGGAACGAAAGGCTAAATTGGCCGACCACATCATCACTAACGATGAGACACAGCTCCTCCTGCCGCAAGTATTGAATCTACACAAGCAATTCCTGTTGAAATGAAAATCCTATCAGCTGAGCAGATACGTGAATTGGACCGATTCACCATCGAGAACGAACCCATCTCTTCTTTCGATCTGATGGAGCGGGCCGCTAACCGCTGCCTTGAATGTGTGTTGTTTGAAGACCCCGAGTCGTTCGGTCGGACGGTGTATATCTGTGGAAAGGGCAACAATGGAGGCGATGGTCTGGCAATGGCACGCATTCAATCAGAAGAAGATTCCAGCATTACCGTTATCGTGCTTGAGCACACTGAACAAGGAACTGCTGAGTTTTCCCGAAACCTCTATCTACTCGAAGATGAGGACAGAGTGGAGGTGGTTTGGGTAAAACACATGCACGAGTTTCCAAGTATTCCTTCAAATGCACTCATTGTAGATGCCATTCTCGGTACCGGACTTTCACGTCCATTGGATGGTCTTCTGGCAGAGGTAGTACGTCATTTGAATACCCTCGATAATGTGATACTCAGTGTGGACATGCCCACTGGCCTTTTTGCTGACGATAATTCGGGCAATAACATGGATACCATCGTACGGGCCACTTTCACAAGCACATTCCATTGTCCGAAACTAAGCCTACTCTTGCCCGATACAGGCAGCTTCGCGGGGCTTTTCGAAGTAGCGGACATCGGATTGATGGAAAAGGAAATGAACCCACCGAGCCTTTTCGAGTACGTGCTTGCAGACCATATAAAGGCGTCCTACCGAATGCGGCCAAAATTCGCACACAAAGGAACGTTCG
>JBFHEW010000562.1:0-2624 GCA_041583955.1 Bacteroidia bacterium
CATGGCAATGACACGCTGGAGAAAAGCCTCGCAAAGCACGGATTCGGTAAGGATGATATTACCGATGTATTCCTCACCCACCTGCACTTTGACCATTGTGGCGGAAGCGTGGTCTGGAACCGCGACCGTACGGGCTACGAAATGAATTTTAAGAACGCCACATATTGGAGCAACGAGCGCCATTGGCAATGGGCAACCGTGCCCAACCGCAGAGAACAAGCCAGTTTTCTGAAGGAAAACATCCTTCCTATTCAGGAAAGTGGACAATTAAAGTTTATTGGCGATGAAGGAAATTGGATTCCGGGTATCGATATTCTGTTTGCCAACGGCCACACCGATGCACAGATGATTCCAAAAATCCAATACAAGGAAAAAACCCTCGTTTTTATGGCCGATTTGCTGCCTTCCGTTGGCCACTTCCCAATTCCTTTTGTAATGGGATATGATACCCGCCCGTTGCTCACGTTAGATGAGAAAGAAAAGTTCTTAAACGAAGCAGTCGCTAAGGATTATATCCTCATGTTTCAGCACGATTCTGTGAATGAATGCTGCTCTGTAATCAACACAGATAAGGGTGTGAGAGCTGATAAGGTTTTGAAGCTTTCTGATTTGTAACTTTATACTGTTAAGTAGCATCCCCCCTAAACAAATGCTCTTTTAGTTTTAAGATGAAGAATCCTTCTATAGTTATAGCGGTAACAGTATTTTCTCTAGTGGTTTACTCAATGACTTCAAAAGTTCAGGCTCAGTGCGTCAGCTTTCAAGCAATTGAATTCACCAATCCCAGTTTTGAGGGTCCCACTGGCTCGCACATCTCCCCTCCATCTTGGTCTGTTTGTAGTTACACCCCAGACACACAACCAGGGACTTGGGGAGTAACCGAAAGTCCATCCGATGGTAGCTCGTATCTGGGATTGATCTACGGTGGTATTGATTGGCGAGAGGGTGTTTCACAGGAACTTCAAACACCTTTGATTGGTAATGTTGCTTACGGATTTACCATCGACCTTTCAGCTTCTTTGGCATCAGGTGGAGGATTAAACCCCGACTCTGCTGGCGTTTTAGAGGTTTGGGCTGCTAACGCTCTTTGCACAGAAAGTGAATTACTGTGGAGTTCTCCCATTATTGACCATGTAGGTTGGGAAACTTATAGTGTTCAGTTTAACCCTTCTCAAAATTATAGTCACATCTATTTTCTCAACAATAGCGAACAGCAGATGGGATATATGCTGCTCGATAATCTTTCTGATTTCGAGGGTGACAGCATTGTACTTTCTATTGATTCTCATACAGACAGCACCCAAGTTGATTGCAGTTTTGAGCTAATGGGCAGTGTGGATGAAACAAGTATCGATTCAATCGTGCTTGTAGGTAGTTTTCTTGAATCGCCCTTGTCCGTGCTTGTTTCCAACTCAGCATGGAATGCCACCTTATCTTATTCGGATGGTGGATTTGATACCCTTACAGCGTTTGCCTATTACACAGATTTGCTGAACAATGCAGTCATTTGTTCCTTCGTGGATGTGGTTGTTCAGATTCTAACTCCTACCGCCAGCTTCTCCGCAATTCCTTCATGTGCCAACGCAGCAATGTCGTTCTTAGACGCATCTACCGCTATCGGTTCCAACACAATTACAAATTGGTCGTGGAATTTTGATGATGGCAATACCTCGCTTCTTCAAAATCCAGTTCACAGCTATTCGTTACCTAATTTCTATTCCGTAAGTCTTGAGGTAACTTCTTCTGATGGTTGTACTGCAGACTCAACTATTGAAGTAACCGTAGTTCCAACGCCCGAATCCGATTTTACGTTTACCGAGGTATGTTTGGGATACACCACCAATTTTCATGATTTCTCGTTACCATTTGGAGGACCTATTGTCTCTTGGAGCTGGGATTATGGAAACGGAGCGTTTTCGATAGAGGAAAATCCTGTTTACACCTACCCTGATACTGGCGCGTATCAGGTTACGTTAGCGGTTACGGACAATAACGGTTGTGCCGACACATTAACTCAGACAGTTGAAGTATTCCTTTGCGCCTCCATTTTGGAAGCCGATGATGTCAATTTCATTTCCATTTATCCCAATCCAACAAGCGAGCTCGTTTCCGTTCATTCTAATCGGGATGCCATAACAGCAGTGAACTTATTTGATGCCACAGGAAAACTGGTTCTGAGTTCATCGCAGGATCAACGCATTTCAACTTCCGTTTCAATTCTGCTTAATGGTCTTGCCTCGGGTTTCTACCATTTAGTTGTTGCGTTAGATGAAGGTGTTACCGTTCATCAACGGCTGATTGTAGAATGATGCAACGACAGCTAAGCCGTAGCCAACCCCAACGGTTTACTCCCGTTCATAAGTTGTCAATCAATTGACGGCTGTTGCGTTCCATCCAAGAGAGAATTTTTACTTTTCGGAACGATGTCAGTCAGCGCTAGTTGACCAACCTACTATGACCCGAGCTTTTCTCCCGCTCATATCACTCCTGCTGACCTTAATGGTTGGAAATGCGTTCTCGCAATGCACAGAACTCATCCCATTGGAAGTGATCAATCCAGGATTTGAAGGCCCTCCCGGGCAACACATCACTCCTGCTCCTTGGAGTACCTGCGGCATTACGCC
>JBFHEW010000563.1:0-2622 GCA_041583955.1 Bacteroidia bacterium
AACCTTGGCGCCCGACCCATGGAAGTGCTGCTGATGTCGTTGGCAGGATGCAGCAGCATTGATGTCATTTCCATATTGAAGAAAATGAAGCAGGATGTGACTGACTATGATGTGGAAGTAACGGCCGAGCGGAGAGAGGAGATACCATCCATCTTCACGAAGATCCATATGAAGTTCCTGGTGAAGGGAAATGGGTTGGACGAGCAGAAGGTGAGAAGGGCCGCGGAACTATCGGCAGATAAATATTGCTCTGTTTCCAAGATACTCGAGCCGACTGCAGAGATAACGTGGGATGTAGAGATTGACAAATAGACCACAGACCAAGGACGATTGACCGTGGACAATGGACTACTGACTATCTCAGGTACTTTCGCATATTCGCAATCATCCGTAATCCGTAACCAATGAAAGAAAGCCAGTTTGAGACCGATGCCATCAGAACGCAACTGGAGCGTTCGGGCCAGTTGGAGCACAGCGTGCCGCTATATCTTACTTCCAGCTTCGTATTTGAAGATGCTGAGCACATGCGCGCCATGTTCGCAGACGAGGCGGAGGGCAATATCTACAGCCGTTTCACCAACCCGAATGCCACCGAGTTCGTGGATAAGATGTGCAAGCTCGAAGGCTGCGAAGCAGGATTTGCCACCGCCACCGGCATGGCGGCTGTGTTCGCAGGGTTTGCAGCCTTTTTGAGTCAGGGCGATCACATCCTTTGTTGCAGGTCCATTTTCGGTTCAACGCACACGGTGCTTACCAAGATCCTTCCAAGGTTCGGGATAACTACAACCTACGTTGACGTTGATGATCTGGAAAGTTGGGAGAAGGCCATCCGTCCTAACACGAAAATGATTTTCGTGGAAACTCCTTCCAATCCCGGCCTGGATGTGATCGATCTTGAATTCGTGGGTAAGCTGGCCGAAAAACACAGCCTCCTTTTCAATGTCGACAACTGTTTTGCCACACCTTATCTGCAACGGCCGTTCGATTTCGGTGCGCACCTCATAACCCATTCGGGCACCAAGTGGATCGATGGGCAGGGCCGCGTGACGGGAGGCATTATCCTTGGCTCTCACAAATTGATCAAAGAAGTGGTCACGTTCTGCCGTTCCACCGGTCCGGCCATTTCGCCATTCAATGCCTGGATACTTTCCAAGAGCTTGGAAACCTTGGCCGTACGCATGGACCGTCATTGCGAGAATGCATTGAAACTTGCCAATTGCCTCGAACACCATCCCGAACTGACGAACGTCCGTTACCCAGGACTCATTTCGCACCCGCAGTACAAGGTGGCGCAGAAGCAGATGAAGAAGGGCGGAGGGCTCATTACCTTCGAGGTGAAAGGAGGCGTGGAACGCGGCAAGCGATTCCTCGATGCCTTGCAGATGTGTTCCGTTACCGCCAACTTGGGCGATTCGAGGACCATTGTCACGCATCCGGCATCGACCACCCATGCAAAACTGACAGAGGACGAACGACAGGCCGTGAGTATCTCTGCGGGTCTTGTGCGTGTTTCGGTAGGGTTGGAGAACATCTCCGATATCATTGTCGATATCGAGCAGGCGTTGCAGCGGTCGAAGTAGAGCGGTTGCGAACGTAACCTTCTGAAAACCAATGTCGTTTTACTGTTCATGAAAAAGACGACCAAGAATTCCAAATCCTACAATTGGGGCTCGGGCTGCACCGCTTGGCAGTTTGTGAACACCCCATCGATGAGCGTTATCCGCGAAACGATGCCCCCCAAGGCCTCCGAATCGATGCACAAGCATTCACGGTCGCAACAGTTCTTTTTCGTCATCAGCGGAGAGGCGCTGTTCGAACTGAATGGTGAGCACTACACCATCAAGGCCAATGAAGGGATGCACGTGAAGCCGAATCAGGTGCATTGCATAACCAACCCGACCGATCAGAATCTGGAGCTGCTGATCATTTCCGAGCCACATTCGCACGCAGACAGGATAGATATTTGAAATTCTTGGTAGTTTCACCTACCAGACCATTCAAATATCCATCATGAATCCTATCCTTAGAAACATTTTGGCCGTTGTGGCAGGCGTCATTCTTGGAGGCGTTGCCAACATGGGCATCATTGAACTCAGCGGCACCCTCATCCCACCTCCCGAAGGAGTGAATCCCAACGATCTTGAAAGCATCAAGGCCAACATCCATCTCTATCAGCCCATTCATTTCCTTATGCCTTGGTTGGCGCACGCCATGGGTGCGTTCGTGGGGGCATTCGTAGCAGCCCTGCTGGCTGTCAGCCACAAGATGCGATTTGCCATGGGATTGGCCATTTTCACGATGATAGGTGGCATTGCCGCAGCGTTCATGATACCTGCACCTACGTGGTTCATTGTGGCCGATCTTGCCCTGGCCTACCTTCCCATGGGTTTTCTGGCGGGCAAGCTTGCGGGGGCGAAGTAACCGTTCCATCCGCGCATCTTCTTCGCTAATTATCTGTCGTGGCAGCGCTTCATGCGCTTGACGTTTCGCAATGATAGTACTGCGCGAATACTATATTTTCGGCCCCGCATTCAGTAGCAACAAATTCAAAACACATAACATGAAGAAAATCTACTCAACTCTTTTGACCGTTTTTGCAGCAGGAGCGGTCCTTACAGCGTC
>JBFHEW010000564.1:0-2616 GCA_041583955.1 Bacteroidia bacterium
AGGTCGTACATGTACTTGAAGTACTCGTTGTGTCCACCTTGGTAGCTCGTCATGGCAATGGCCTGTGCATCCTCCTGAATGGCGCAATTCACCACTTCCTCCACACTACGGTCGTGCCCCAAATGTATCACCTCGCATCCTGTGCTCTGTATGATCCTACGCATGATGTTGATGGCCGCATCGTGCCCGTCAAACAGGCTTGCTGCGGTCACGATTCTGATCTTGTTCTTCGGTTTGTATGGCGCTACTTCCTTCATCTTTTCTTGCTAACTGCGCGAATTTACGATTTCGGCATTGGTCGGACCTATGCATCGGACATGCATGGAAATCGGGACTGCTTTTCGGGTTCAAATACACACCTTTGCACCAAGCCTAAAAAACGATGGACAGAAGACTGGAGCAATTTGAGCGTTTATTGAACATCATGGACGACCTGAGGGAAAAATGTCCGTGGGATAGGAAGCAGACGCTGGAAAGCCTGCGCCACCTTACCATTGAGGAAACCTACGAACTGGCCGATGCCATTCTGGATAACGACCTCGAAGAGATCAAGAAGGAGTTGGGCGATATTCTGCTTCATATTGTGTTCTACGCAAAGATCGGATCAGAACAGAAGGCTTTCGATATGGCCGATGTGGCGGAAGGGATATGTGAGAAATTGATCGCCAGGCATCCACACATCTATGGCGATGTTCAGGTTGCCGATGAAGAAGAAGTGAAGCAGAACTGGGAAAAACTGAAGCTGAAAGAAGGCAAGACCTCCGTATTGGAAGGCGTGCCAAGATCACTGCCGGCCATGGTAAAGGCCACGCGGATCCAGGATAAAGCCAGAGGGGTTGGCTTCGACTGGGACAACCAGGAACAGGTTTGGGATAAAGTGAAGGAGGAATTGGGAGAACTGAAAGCGGAGATCGACAAAGGAGCTGACCATAAGGAGATCGAGAGCGAGTTCGGAGATGTTCTTTTCTCAATGATCAATTACGCACGTTTTATTGACGTGGATCCGGAAATGGCCTTGGAACGTACCAACAAGAAATTCATCAAGCGCTTTCAGTATTTGGAATCGCAATCAAAAAAGGACGGAAAAGAACTCTCTGATATGACGTTGCCAGAGATGGATGCCTACTGGAATGCCGCCAAAAAGCTAAGCTGATCGGGTCTAAAGTCGGAATAGCATCGATTTTTCCCGCCCATCAACTGAGATTCTTATAACGTATAGGCCGCTTTTCTTTTTAAAGGAAGATGCACTTAGCGTATCGGTGACAGTACCTGTTTGAAGCAGCTTTCCATTGGTGCTGAACAATTGCCAGTCGCATTGCTTGTTGTGCGGCAGTCGAAACTCGATCAATTTCAATTCGTTGTCGTAGATCGGTTCCAGTGTAAGTTGGTCTTTTTCTTCCTCGAGAGAGACGAACAAGGCGGGATGAATACGGTACATCTTTCCTCCCAACCCGAACGACTGCTCGTCCGTTACGTACAGAAATCCATTTTTAAAGCAGATTCCTTCTTTCTGCGAGAAGACACTCAGCATGAGTTCAGAAACATCGCCACCGAAAAAATCAGTCCCGGTATAATTGTCGAAGAGCCAAATTCTATCCGAAGTGAGCAATGCCACTTGACTTCCATCATCTGAAATATCTGCGGCAGTAACGGAGAAAACAAAACTTGTATGACCCACGGCCACACTATCCACCAAGGTCGCCACATACGTTCCGCCCACATCGGGAAGCGTGTAATGTTTAGAATAACCCGATGCCGGATTCGACCGGTCCTTGCTGAAGAGATGAAGCGCGTTCTGGTAGTGGAACATCGCTTCCATGTCGAAGTTGCCATAACCATCCGTAGGAGGGAAGGCACTCTGGTCGGGATAACTGAAGTTGATGGTGTCGGTAACGTGAGCAACCACCGTACACGTGTCAATGCTCGGAATCTTTACGATGCGAAGGTCGGTACGGTTCAACGAATTGTTCCCGAAATTCCCGATGTAAAGGTTGCCTTCATCGTCTTTGGTAACTTCTTCCCAATCCACGTTGCTGTCTCCAATTACTGCAACCGAATGTTGAATGGTTCCGGTGGTATCAATACAGAAAAGCGTAGCCGGATTGCCGCTGTCGTTGTGCGTCCAGAACCAGCCATTCGGACCGTTTTCAAGCCCCGAGGTTTCCAATACCTCATTCGGAAGTGCGCAGAGTTCAGTGATGATAGGCGATTGGGCCATTGCTTCTGCTGAAACGATCATTAGAAAGAGGGAAAGAAGCCCGAAACGTGCCTTCATGTTGCCGTCCTGATCTAATTCCCGCCAGGAATGGTGGCTTTCACTTCAATGACCATGTCCGCTTTGAAATCGATGTCCTGAGTCATCGTTTCGTCTGTGGTCACCGAAGTTCTCAATGAGAAATCACTCTGCGAAATGTAGGGGTAGAGGTCCACGTCTTTCACGTCAAGCTGAAGCGAATTGCCGGAATTTTCGGGTACCGGGATCTTGTCGGCTATCAAAATTTCAGGTTGCCCGTTCGTGTTCATGTACATGGAGATGTTCTGCAGAAAACTGAAATCCTCGTTTTCCGGTGCCGTGATGGTGATTTTCAAGCTGGTCAGCTTTACCGATTCCACCCA
>JBFHEW010000565.1:0-2611 GCA_041583955.1 Bacteroidia bacterium
GATGGTCTTGTAGTTGATTGCGTCCACCTCGTTCAGGATACGCTCGGCTGCCACGGCTATTTCCTTACCGAAATCGGTGACATACAGCTTACGCCCCACCACCTCTGTGAGCGGTATGGTAAATTGTTCCTGAAGCTTTTTAAGTTGGATGGATACGGCAGGTTGCGTGAGGAAAAGTTCCTCAGAGGCCTTGGTGATGCTTTCGTGTTCGGCCACCTTCAGGAACACCTTGAGCTGGTGCAATGTATAGTTCATAATAATAGGTTATGTATTGCATTACAAGATTAAATAAAAACTTATGGATAATGAACTACAATTTTGCAGTGTCAAAAAAAACACAGACCCATGTATGAACGAGTAACCACCATCTACAGAAAAGCAACCACCGCAGACGGTCGGCCTTCATGGTCCAATGTGTTCGGTGAGGGTATCATCTCGCTGACATCCATCCGCAAGGCAGTGGCTTTTGTACTGGCCGTGTTGGCCATCATTGCAACCACAGGTATTCTCGTGTCCGACCCGCAGAGCATCTATGCACAGAAACTCACTGCTGCCGGAGCGCTTCTGTTCCTCCTTCTCATCAACATCATCTTAAACACGGACAAGAACAACACCCAACGATCATGAAAGACCTACAATTGGATTTCTCGCTTATTGACAACACCTACTCTGCCGCAGATGCGCGCGATGTCATCACTTCGCTCATCAACGATAAGATACGGTTCCTGAACGTGCAGATACTGAGCATACACGAGCGTTTCGGTTCGGATGTAAGTTACCTGGAGAAACGGGTGGCCCAATTGGAAACCGAGCGGAAACGGTTGGTGCAGGTGCTTACCGACCTTTCTGAAGAAGACGTGGAGATAGAAATTTCATGTGACGTGAAAATGGTTGTGAAGGAAACAGCCGTTGAAGGCACCAGATGAATTTGAACCTCCTTCTGGATAACCTCACCAATCCAGCACTTCTCTTCTTCTTTCTGGGTATTCTGGCCGTTCAGCTACGCAGCGACCTTGAAATACCCAAGAACTCCTCCAAGTTCATATCCCTTTATCTTCTGCTTTCCATCGGATTCAAAGGCGGTCAGGAACTTTCGCACAGCGTACTCACCATGGAGATCGTATGGGGGCTTCTGTTCGGTATCTTTCTGGCCATTACCGTTCCGATCTATGCCTTCTTCCTGCTCAAACGCAAGTTCAGCATTTCCAATTCGGGGGCCATTGCTGCATCCTACGGTTCGGTAAGTGCTGTGACATTCGTGACTGCCATCTCTTTTCTGGAGATGAAGCAGATCGATTTCGGAGGGCACATGGTAGCGGTAATGGCACTCATGGAAGCGCCTTCCATCATTGTAGGGGTATTGCTCATTGCCTACTTCGATAAGAACCGCGAGTGCGAGTTCAGCATTGGGAACGTGATACACCACTCGGTGACAAACGGCAGCGTACTGCTCATTCTAGGCAGTCTGTTCATCGGTTTCATGGCAAGCGAACAGCAGGCAGAAGGCATCAAACCATTCACCACCGACATCTTCAAGGGTTTCCTTTCGGTCTTCCTTCTGGACATGGGTATCACCAGTGGCAGGAAACTGGCCGACCTTATCAGGAAAGGGTGGTTCGCATTGGGCTTTGCCGTGTTCATTCCGCTCCTGAACGGATGCATTGTGGCCATTACAAGTGGGCTTTTCTCGCACAGCCAAGGAGACCGTTTCCTGTTCGCCATCCTAGCAGCCAGCGCCTCGTACATCGCTGTGCCGGCCGCCATGCAGTTGGCAGCCCCGAAGGCCAATCCGAGCCTTTACCTGCCGATGGCGCTGGCCATCACCTTCCCGTTCAACATCACGTTGGGAATGCCTATTTACCTGGGGTTGGTGGAGTGTTTTCCTTGAGCCGAACATATCAAATGCATAGGCCTGTGACTTAACTCATGTTCTGCCTGACATCTTGAACGTACCTTTGCAGCCGCAATTCAGACCGGCATTATGATAAGAACAGCCCTTTTAAGCATCCTCACCGTTATCGGTAATGTGGTGCTGGCGCAGCAACCCATTACCATCACCAACAGCGATATGCCGAATGTGAATGACACGTTCCGCTACAGCATTACGGATAACCTGCTTGGTCTGATAGACCTGAATGACGATGGTCCGGATAAGGAATGGAACTACGCCACCTTGGGTTCGCTCGATCAGCGGTTGGACACGATGGTGGATCCTGTTTTCGGCACACCGCTGTTCTACAACATCACGTTCAGCAACATTTTCGATATGAACTATTTTGCCACCATAGCAGCACGTAACGTGTTCGGGCAGTTCAATCAGAACTTTGTTTCCATTGAGAATGTGTACGACTTCTTCCGCGAAACGAACGGTTTCTATGCCAATGTAGGATTAGGCCTCACCGTGAACGGATTTCCGCTTACTGCTAAGATGGAACCGCGCGATAAGATCTATGAGTTTCCGTTGGAATATGGCGATGTGGACGACAACTTCGCCCAATTCGGGGTGGATGTGCCTCAGTTCGGTCACTTCGGGCAGAAGATAGAACGCACCAATGCGGTGGATGCATGGGGAAAGCTTACAACGCGGTACGGAACATTCGATGCGCTGCGC
>JBFHEW010000566.1:0-2610 GCA_041583955.1 Bacteroidia bacterium
CATCTGTCCGCGTTTGTACGTAGGAATGGGCGCACCATCAACCGATCCGATACCAATGGTGTGCACTTTTATGCCCTGCTCGGCCGCAGCCGCTGCCTGTTTCAGTGCGTCATCCTCATGGTTCTCTCCATCGGTGATCACGATGATAGACTTGTTTGCCTTTGAATTGGTGCTGAATGAGCTCATGGCAAGTTCAATGGCCTTGCCGATGGCGGTGCCCTGTGTAGGTACGATATCCGTGTTGATGGATCTGAGAAACAACTTGGCCGCAGAATGATCAACGGTCATGGGTAGCTGAATATAGGCTTCCCCGGCAAACACCACTACTCCTATCTTGTCGTTTTTGAGGCGGTCTACAAGACGCGAGATGGCTTGTTTGGCCCGTTCCAATCGGTTTGGTGCAAGGTCTTCGGCCAACATACTGTTCGAAACATCCAAGCATATCATCAGTTCAAAACCTTCGCGTTTCACCTCTTCGTACTTAGTGCCTATCTGCGGATTGGCCATGCCGACCAGAATGAATGCAAGACCAAGCGTGAATAGGAATCGTTTCCACCTTGGTAGTACTTTGGAGACCGAAGGCATGAGGTGCTGAAGGATCTCCACATCACCCAGCTGCTTCAGTACGTTGGTTCGCCATCTGCTGTTGAACCAGAAAACCAGCAAGAGCACTGGAATAACCAGCAGCGCATACAACCATATTTCGTTTGCAAACCTGAACATCAGACTATACTTCTTAAAACGGTCTGTTTAAGGATAACTTCGCATGCCAACAGCAACAAAGCTGCCATGGCAAACGGCAGGAATTCCTCTTTTCTTTTCCTGTATTCGGTCACATCTATCTTCGATCGTTCCAATTCATCGATCTCGCGGTACACTTCTTCCAATGTTGCGTTGTCGGTTGCTCTGAAATACTTTCCGCCTGTGAGATCGGCAATTCGCGTAAGCAATTCCTCATTGATCTTCACTTCCACATCCTGGTATCTGGTGCGTCCGAACGGATCGGTGAAAGGCATGGGCGCAGTACCTCTTGTGCCGACTCCAATGGTGTAAACACGCACACCGAATTCCTTGGCTATCTCTGCGGCAGTTGCCGGGGCAATGGAACCCGAGTTGTTGTCGCCATCCGTAAGCAGGATGACCACTTTGCTTATCGCCTCACTGTCTTTCAGTCGTTTCACGGAAGTTGCCAGTCCCATTCCTATGGCGGTACCATCTTCCAACATGCCACTTTTCACATCGGCAAAAAGATTGAGGATGACAGAATGATCGGTTGTAAGCGGACATTGGGTGAAGCTTTCGCCTGCAAACACCACCAGTCCTAAACGGTCATTCGGTCGATTACCGATAAATGTCTTTGCCACCTTCTTGGCCGCTTCCAAACGGTTCGGTTTGAAGTCTTCGGCCTGCATGGAACCCGAAATATCAATGGCCATTACGATATCGATCCCTTCCGTGGTCACATCCTGCCAGCTGCTGGTTGACTGCGGACGCGCCAGAACAACAATAAGAAGCAGTGCTGCCAACATACGCAACACGAAAGGTGCATGCACGAGTTTACCCTTAACGGTGGCTTCTGCGTCCTGCGCGGACGACACATCTGAAAACCGGAATTCTGCCCGGTTCCGTGCCTGAAAGAACACGTAATAAGCCACCACAGGTATGAGTACCAGCGCAAGCCAGAGCAATTCGGGGTTCTTGAATGTGATATCAGCCATCATCCCTTCTTCTCCTCTTCTTTCGGTTCGTCCAACGGCATTATCAGCGTAGCATTGACAAACGCTCGCGCAATTTCGAAACACTGCTCATTCTCGTTGGATATAGGCGTGTATTTGGCGAATTTGGCAAGGTCGGCCATTTGCAACATCTGCTTGAGCGGTTGGGTTTTGGTGTCTTCCAGACCTTTTAATTTAAGGGCAGACACCGTTTCCTGCGTTGTCATTTCCAATGCCAATACATCAAACCGGAATTCGATGTACTCCCGCACAATGTCTGACAACTCAATGTAAAACTGCTTTGTCTGATTGTTCTGCCAAAGCTTTTTCTGACGGAGCGCTTCCAGTTTCTCCAACGCGATCTCGTGTGCCGGACGCTTCGGTTTTGGCCTCGCTATTTCAGCTTGAGGCACCTTTCTGTATTTCTTCCAAAGGAGATAACCGCCAGCGATCAGCGCGAGAACCAGCAACGCAAGCAGCACCCATTTGATGAGCGATTTCCAATTGAAAGGAACATCATACGGCTCCTTGATATCCTTGATGTCGGCCTCCAATTCAACCGGGATGTCAGAAACGAAAAGGAGTAACGGCTCGGTCGACAGCATTTGAGCACTATCGTTGTTGAATACGAAACCGATGGGCGGGAGCACAATGAATCCCGTATCGAAACTCGTAAGTACGAATCGTTGGTGGATAATGGTCTCGCCCGACTCTTTCCTCACCGTGTCGGGTATGGAGGTCTCAATGATCTCGATCTGACCGGTAATGGCATCCTTGAAAACAGGCCACGCTACAGGAACAAGCTCGTTGAATTCGACAGAAAGATCGAGGTTGACCTGATCACCGATCAGTATCTGCTGACTGTCGAGTACGGCTTTCACCGTGGCGTTCTGCG
>JBFHEW010000567.1:0-2606 GCA_041583955.1 Bacteroidia bacterium
ACATAGTTCCGATGAAAATCCGAGAATGTCTGTGACTTCTGTCATGGATGGTCAATAGAGATTCCTGCCTGAACAGAAGTCTGCGCTGTTGGTTTGCTCGGGTTATCATTAATTTCGCTGCATGCTAAAATACACAGCAGACGTTCGGACCTTGGCCGTTGTGGCCTTATATTTTGCAAGCACTGCTGTGGCATGGTTGTATTTTCCGGAACAGTGGTATCTGAGACTGCCCGTTGTGGCGTGGCTGTGCTTGCTCTCGTTCATGTGCGCGGTCATTGTCCACAATACAATCCATCATCCCATCTTCAATAGCAAGGGAATGAACAAGTTGTTCCAGGTCGTGCTCTCATTCACGTACGGCCATTCGGTAAGCGCCTACGTATCAGGACATAATTTCAGCCACCACCAACACACGCAGAAACCCATGGACCGCATACGCAGCACGCAGATGCGTTACCGTTGGAATTTCCTCAACCAGTTCCTGCTGTTCTTCCAGAACGCACCCGGCATCATTAAAGATGAGAACATCTTTGCCAAGAAGATGCTGAAGGAGAAACCGAGTTGGTTCTTTCAGTATGCCTTGGAGATGGTCATTGTGCAAGGGGTTAAATTCGGGCTACTGTTCTACAACTGGGAGTATGCGTTGCTCTTGATATTCGTTCCGCATCTCTACGCGGCCTGGGGCATTGTAGGCACCAATTACTGGCAGCACGATGGTTGCGATGAGAACCATCCTGTCAATCACTCGCGCAACTTCACCAACCCATTCCTGAATTTCATTGCCTTCAACAATGGGTTCCACGGTGCCCACCACAACCGACCCGATCTGCATTGGAGCCTACTTCCGGCCTATCATGCCGAACATATCCGTCCGCAACTGCACCCCAACCTCGAGCACCGGTACCTCCTGCCCTACCTCTGGAAAACCTGCATCTGGCCAGGCAAACGGCTCGATTACCTCGGAAACCCTGTCGTGTTGGACGATTCCATCACGTACGAGGATTGGATACCGAGTGCGGATATTGAAGCCAATAAGTACCAGTTGGGGGTTGAGAACTAGCGGGTCTGAGTCATTTGCACGTTCCCTTCATTCCTCACGTTCAGCAGACCACTCCTTGATCCCTTTGTCCATCTCAGGGCCGTTCATGATGTAGATGCTGATCCACACCGCCACGCTGAAGTAGAGCGTCATCCACACGAATTCGTACTGCCAATCGGCCTCTGCATAGGTCTGCCGCCAAACGGTTGCCACTTCGCGTAGACCTTCGGAGATGGAGACGTACACTTTTCCGTTCGCCTCATCGGCCAGCCAATTGTTCACGTATGCCGGAACATCAACCGTTACCATGTATACCACATACAGGAAGGCGGTAACGATGCCGGCCGTGAGAAAATGCTTCTGCACACCGTGGTAATGTTTCCTGCCCCTGATGAAACCGAGCATGGTCAGGGCAGCAGCCGCGGCCCACAGGCTCTCCTCAATGGTGGTTCCGAAGAAGTTGCCCGTGGTGCAGGCATACCACGAGAAGCACTCTGCAATGAAGATCATCGGGACGATGAGTTTAGAGACGGACAGCACGCTGTGATCGTTGGTACCCTTCCCTATCTCGTGCAAAAGCAATGCCCATTGTGCCACGAACGCCAGTTCGGCAATGGTGGCAACCGACCTACCGATGGCCACGGCAGATATCCAATGATCCACCAGTACGATTCTGCGGATATCGCCTCTTGGAAGTATGGAGCGGAACCCACAGCCAATGGTGTAAATGCTTGCCAGTAGGAATTGGTAGTTTCTCATCTTCTGCACCATCAGGCTCATGTTGGGCAGCTTCTTAGCAAGCATTCTTCTGCTGATGAAGAGCATGATGAGGTTGAAAACGGCTATGGCAGACATGCCTCCCCACCAGATGGCAACGGAGGTTGGAAGCTGATCGAATGTAATCATACGGTTTCGGTTACGCCATTCTTGAACACCCAGAATTTCTGGCCAATGAAATTCATGACCGCGCTGGAACCCGTGGCGGCCATGAAGGCAATGAAATACTTATTGGGCAGGTCGATGATGTAAGCGAAATGATGCAGCAGGAAAAGCGCAGTGGCGTTAATGGCCACATTCATCACCAAGGAGAAACCATACAGGGCTCCGAACTTGGCCATCCGCTTACTTGAACGGTCGCGTGCTTTCCATGTCCACAGCTTATTGAGCGTGTAGGTCACACTCATGCCACAGAGGAACGATATGGTCTTTGCCACCGACTCGTTGGAAGCAAATCCGAACAGCTTTTCGGGAATGAGATTGAGTAGAAGGTAGTAGCAACTGAGGTCGACAAGCACAGCCAATACACCGATCATGGTGAATTTGACCACTTGTTTGTTCAGGTCGGGAAGCTCACTCAGCTTTTTTAACGGCATGCGGTCTATCTGAATATCCAGTACAAAGCTACGGTAGCAATGAAAATAAGCGCACTCCACACAACGACCGTTTTGCTGGGTTTCATGTCGTAACCTTCATTCACCGGATACACAATGGTACGTGTTTCGGGCTTCACCAAAGACACTCCCACCATTACCGCTACGCACACCACAAAACAAATGGCCATGTGATG
>JBFHEW010000568.1:0-2605 GCA_041583955.1 Bacteroidia bacterium
ATCGAAACGCAGGAATTCGTACAGAAATTCAGAAGTAGATTCAACGTAGAGCCGAATTCGTTCGCTTTCCGCGGATATGATGTGGCCATGCACTTCATTCGCAATTTGGACGGTATAATGGCCCATGGATTGGATTACATGGAATCGGTAGAGGAAACCGGTCTGCAGTCAGCGTTCCGTTGGAAACGTGTACCGGCCGGAGGATTCGAGAACATCCAGGTACAACTGGTTGATTATACAGGACTGGAATTAAAATTGGCAACAGATTGAGCCCGAACAAGGAAGAGATAAGTGCTTGGTTCAGACAGCTTCAACTACACATTTGCGGTGAGCTGGAGGCAGAAGATGGTAAAGCACGATTCGTAGAAGATACCTGGGAAAGACCTGGTGGGGGAGGTGGACATACCCGTGTTATCAAACACGGAAACGTCTTTGAGAAAGGTGGTGTCAATTTCTCTGCGGTTCATGGAGAACTTTCTCCGAACATAGTTAAAGTACTGGGAGTCAGTTCAAAGGAATTCTTTGCTACCGGGGTTTCCATTGTCATACATCCCTACAATCCGTTCGTTCCCATCATTCATATGAACGTGCGGTATTTCGAGCTGTCGGATGGAACATATTGGTTCGGAGGTGGCATTGACCTCACTCCGCACTACGTGCAACAGGCTGATGCAAGCTTCTTTCATGCCCAGCTCAAGAACACATGCGATGGTTTCGATCCAACGTACTATCCTTCTTTCAAAAAGTGGGCAGACGATTATTTCTACATCCCTCACAGGAAAGAAACGCGTGGCGTGGGTGGCATTTTCTTCGATAGGCTGGTAGAAACGGCATCGAAATCCAGATCGGACATTTGGAATTTTGTGAAAGCAGTAGGAGAAACATTCGCCCCGACCTACAGGCATCTTGTGTCGTTGAACAAGAACAGGTCTTTTTCTGAATCCAACCTGCAGTGGCGCAACCTCAGAAGAGGTCGTTATGTGGAGTTCAACCTGGTCTACGACAAGGGAACCAAGTTCGGTCTGGAAACAGACGGAAGGGTGGAGTCCATTCTGATGAGTTTGCCCGAAAACGCCTCGTGGGTGTACGACTTCCAGCCATCACCGGGCGGTGCTGAGTCGGAAACACTTGCCAGTCTCATCAAGGGAGTGGATTGGGTCGAAAACTGACAGTTTCACATTCGTTATTGGCTATTTTTGGTTCCTTCGGTCAATTGCATCCATCTTTACCGATGTTAAGCAACCGAAGCAGAACTTAATCGTTATTGAAGCGGTTGGCTTGCAACCCGTTTGACCGATATGAAAAACCTTTACTTCTTCTGGCTTGTTTGTGTTGCACTTTGCGGTGCACTGCCGACTCAGGAAGCACAGGCTTCGCATGCGTTGGGGGCGGAGATAACCTACGAATGTCTCGGGGGAGATCAGTATCGGATACGCTTGGTCTTTTATCGTGACTGTGGCGGAATTGCGGCACCTACAGCGCCAACGGTTACGATAACCTCAGGTTGTGGCAATCAGAACGTGCCCATGACACTTCAGCCACCAACACCACCTTTTCCTCCCTTCGATCAGTACCTCGTGCCACACGAACTCCCTGTGTATTGTGCGGCTTCCAATTGCGGAAACGGTAACACTCCCGGTATTCAGGAATATGTGTATGAGGCCACCGTGACACTACCGCCATGCGCCAATTGGACCATGAGCTACGATCTTTGTTGCAGGAGTGCAGATATAAACACAATCAATGCTCCAGGAAGTCAGGACATATTCGTGAGTGCGTTTTTGAACAACCTGGCAGCACCGTGCAACAGCTCACCTCAGTTTGACGTGCCTGCCCGTGGATTCATCTGCCTGAACGAAGACAATACCATACTTGCAACAGCTACCGATCCAGATGGTGATCTGTTGGTTTACAGCGTTTACACACCATGGCATAATCCAGGTCAGAGCGTGACCTATACAGGAGGATTCTCGCCCAATAACCCGCTTACCGGAACCAACTATTCATTTAACAATGGAGTGATTCAGGCACACCCTACTGCCAACGGACAGGTGACAGTGGTAGGAGTGATGGTAGAGGAGTACCGGAACGGAGTGCTCATTGGTAGAGTGGTGCGGGACATGCAGGTGCGCGTGATCAATAACTGTCCGCAGAACCCGGGTAGCGATTTCGACATCAATCAGGATGGGATCTTTGACGGTGACACCTTCGTGCTATGCACAGAAAGTGGTATCCTGCTGGATGTCTATTTGAACAATACCGTACCGGGTTTGAATTATGGAATGGCCGCAAACAATCTTGCCGATTTTCCAGGGGCGACATTCAATACTATTCCAAATGGTTCGGCACCGGGAGGAATCATTGGTCAATTCAGTTGGGTTCCCGACCAATCGTTTGTCGGTACCACCCAGACCTTGGTCATGACCGCGTTTGACGATAATTGTCCGGTTGTCGGTTTTTCCAACTTCACGTATCAGTTCACCATTACGGGGCTTGAACTGGAAGTTGATATCGATACAGTGGCCATCTCTTGTACCGATTCGGTGCAGATGACTGCAATTGTTTCCAACGGATCGCCCCCGTACGATTTTCAATGGAATGACGG
>JBFHEW010000569.1:0-2602 GCA_041583955.1 Bacteroidia bacterium
ACATGGACGAACACGTCTTCGCCCATCATGAGCAATCGTATGTACAACCAGGCCGCTTTCATTGGCATGGAGGAACTTTCCTACTCGTGGGATTATGGCGATGGTTCTGCCTTGGGTAACACCATTGATGGTTCGTATACCTATTCGGGCCCGGGACCATGGATGGTTACACTCACCGATACGCTCTACGGATGGACAACCACATGCGTGGATGCCTATTCGATGACCACAGGCGATCAGGTGGATGCGGATTTCACCTTTGCCAGCAACGGTCTTTCTGTTGACTTCACAGATGCTTCCATTGGGCCGAACATCCAGTCATATGCGTGGGATTTCGGTGATGGTAACACGGACGGCACTATGAATCCTTCGCATACTTACGCGGCACCAGGAACATACACTGCCTGCCTCATCGCATCAAGTGCCTGCAATGCAGATACCATCTGTTTTCCAGTGAGTGTGATCGTAACCGGTATTTCTGAGCAGTTGAACGAGCGTTTGACCGTTTACCCGAACCCGACAGAGGGAGATGTGACCTTGGAGTTGAACAACATCGAGGCGAGAGCAACCATCAACCTGTTCGATATTTCGGGCCGTGTGGTGTACACCGAAGGCGTATTCGTTGGAAGGAACTTCAAGAAGACGCTGGATCTGAACGTGGTTCCGGGAAGCTATATCCTCCAATTGATCACGGAGGAAGGTATTGCTACCCGCAAACTGGAGGTGAGATGACCTCCGGTGAATAGAATTGTTTTGAAGGCCCGGGTCAGACATGATCCGGGCTTTTTCGTTCTACTGGATGGTTAAGAGGGAGTTACCAGATATCGTCAAAGTCTACGATGACCTCTGCCGATTTCGGATGCGCCTGGCAGGTGAGCACCAATCCAGAGGCCACTTCCTTGTCGGTAAGCGAGTAGTTCAATTCCATTGAAACCTCTCCTTTCTTCACACGGGCAAGACAGGTGCAGCACACGCCACCCTTGCAGGAATAGGGCACATCCAGACCGGAGCGGTCGGCTGCATCCAAGATGGTTTCGCGGCCCGGTTCCATCTCAAAATTGAACTCGTCTCCGTCCATTACCACTGTTACCTGGCTTTTCACAGATTCGGAGTCGGCCTCATCGGCTGTGGCCGTTGCAAACCCGGCCGTTGGATTGGGCGTGCCGAACAGTTCGAAATGCAATCGTTCCTCTTCCACGCCTTTTTCCTGCAATACCTTTTTGGCGGCATGAATGATCTGCTCGGGACCGCACATGTAAAAGGCATCTACATGCTTCGGGTCGAACAGCACTTCGCTGAATGTGCGGATCTTCTCTTCATCGATACGGCCACGGAACAGGTCGGAACCCATTTCCTCCTTACTCATCACGTAATGTACCTCCAACCGGTCAGGAAAGCGGTTCTTCAATGCGTTTATCTCGTCCAGGTAAATGATGGTGGATGCGTAGCGGTTGCCGTAGAAGCACGTGAAATGGCTCATCGGCTCGGTCTCCATCACGTGTTTCATCATGCTGATGATGGGGGTGACCCCACTGCCGGCACAGAAACTCACGTAATGCTTCCTGTTGGAGGGGTCGGTCTGTACCACGAACCGACCGCGTGGTGCAAGGGTTTCCAACTTGTCACCGACTTTCAATTGTCGGTTGGCAAACGTACTGAAACGTCCATCGATAACCTCTTTCACCCCCACGCGGAGCTCGCCTTCAC
Source organism: Bacteroidia bacterium (assembly GCA_041583955.1). GTDB lineage: Bacteria > Bacteroidota > Bacteroidia > UBA10329 > UBA10329 > UBA10329. The sequence continues at coordinate 1,708 of JBFHEW010000569.1, forward strand.
CGGGCGATGAACTGATGGAGTAGGAACGCTTCAATTCCTCGCCATTGATGACGTGTTTGAACATCACGTATTGGCCCGGAATGAATCTGAACTCCTCTTCGAGTTCTTTCGGGATGCGTAATTTGATGGAAACCGCCTCTGCGGTCTCTCTTTTGATATCAACAACTTCCAGTGGGTGAAACGTAGCCATGCAATGCCTGTGTTTATTCGGACAAAACTATCATATCTGAAAGTAAGCACAACCCGAAATGAGACGAAAGATGCCGCGCATTACGAACCTACCGTGTGTTTGCCCGCCAACCCAAGGACCTCAGCCTCGGTAAGCGATGCATCGTTGAGCTTGTAGGTGAGCCAGTAACGGAGCGTCTGTACGTACTCCTCCTTGTGCGGAGCCGTGCGCAGCAGGTCCAACCAAAGCAGGGCAATGGTCAGTTCGGCCAGGTAGAAGGCCACATCGCGCGAGTAGGCCACCATATCCTGTGCCGAGTCGACATTGGAAACGAATGTCAGGAACGTGTTCAGTTTTGTGCCGATGGTGCCGTGCAGCTCTTTCAGCGAAGCGGGGTACTCCTGTTCCATCAGCTGCTTCGAGTAAATGGCGAAGGCGTTGAGACCGTTCTCCTTCTCGGCTGCGCGGAGCATATCCAACGAAAGCACGTTGGTGGTGCCTTCCCAAATGCTCAGCACCTGTGCATCGCGCAGCATGGAAGGGATGCCGCTGTCTTCGAGGTAGCCCAATCCACCGAACATCTCCACGTATTCCGAAGCAGAACTGATGGCCTGTTTGGCCGTGTAGAGTTTGGCAACAGGAGTGAGCAAACGCAACAGCGACTGCTCCGTTTCCGAGGCCAGATGGCATTCTTCCTTGCCCAAGAGCCGGGTGAGGAAAAGGGCC
>JBFHEW010000570.1:0-2600 GCA_041583955.1 Bacteroidia bacterium
GATGGCTGTGCACACCTCCATCGGATTCATGCTTAGCGGCACCGCATTGGGCCTCATCCTTCTACCTAAGCGTAAAAGCATCAACAGCGGTGACTTCGATCTTTGGCCGTATGTCATCATCATTCTCCTCACCGTCTTCCTGATCGATATGCAGATTCCGCAAGGGGTTGCCGTTGGCCTACTTTACGTGGCACCGTTGGTCACCTCTTGGTTTTTCAGAAAAAGAAGGAATATCCTTCTCGTGGCAGCCATCTGTAACATACTTGTGGTAATTGACATCTTTTTAGCCGAGGAAAGACTCGGGCCGGTCGCAGCCACATTCAACCAGACGATGAGTATACTGAGCATCTGGGTGGCGGGACTCATACTCTATTTCCTGAAACGAGCAGCACAGAAGCATGAAGACACCGAGCTAAAATTCAAATTGGCCGTGCAAGGAACAACGGCAGGCGTTTGGGATTGGATCTCCATCGAAGAAGACCGCCAATGGTGGTCACCCAAATTCTTCCAATTGCTAGGCTATGCAGACAATGAGATACAACCAAGCCTCGAAAGTTTCCGAAAATTACTCCACCCCAACGATTCTGAACACACATTCAAGATCGTAGACAGACACTTTACAAGACGTACACCTTTCCTCACCGAATACCGACTGCTGCATAAATCGGGAAAGTACAAGTGGTTTCTAGGTTCAGGACAAGCCATCTGGGATGAACAAGGAAAGCCTTTGAGAATGGTAGGAACCATCATCGATATCAATTCGCGGAAATTGGCAGAGGTAGCAGAGCAGGAACGAACATTGGAACTTGCCAGAAAGAACAGGGAGTTGGAAGAATTCACCTATGTGGCCTCTCACGATCTGCAAGAACCTGTACGTACCATCTCCAGTTTTGTTGAATTGTTCAGACAAACGTATGCGGATAAGCTTGATGATGAAGCCAAACAGTACCTCGATTTCATGGATGGCGCCAGCAAACGTTCGCAACAACTGATCATCGACCTGCTTGACTACAGCCGCATCGGGAAGAACAAGGAATTTGAAACCGTTGATATGAATCAGCTCATGCACTCGGTTCTTACAGACCTATCCGTCCGGATCAATGAAAAACAGGCACAGATCACCCACGATGAATTGCCCGTTGTAAAAGGACTGAACACCGAGTTGCGCCTTCTCCTTCAGAATCTCATCTCCAACGCCATCAAATTCACAAAACCGGACGAAACGCCATCCGTAAACGTTCATTATGAACAAAGGAAGAAGGATCATCTTTTCACCGTTGCAGACAATGGGATCGGGATCGACCAGAAGTATCAGGACAGGATCTTCGTCATTTTCAAGAGACTTCATGGAAAAACCGAATACGAAGGCACTGGAATAGGCCTTGCCCATTGCAAGAAAATCGTAGAATTACACGGTGGTCGCATCTGGGTAACATCAGAGGTCGGCAAAGGAAGTTCGTTTCATTTCACCATTCCGATGAAAACAGAATCATGAGAAAATTGAATTGCATCCTACTGATCGATGATGATATCCCTACCAATTTCTACAATCGGAAGATCATAGAACAAGCAGAATGCGCTGACCATGTAGAGGTCTGCTCTAGCGCTGAAAAAGGTCTAGAGTTCATAAAGGCGAAATTCAAGAATGGATTACCTCCTCAACCAGAGCTCATTTTCCTTGACATCAATATGCCAGGAATGGATGGTTGGGATTTTCTGGACGAGTACGAGAAACTTCCATCCGAGCAGAAAGGCAAGGTGGTGGTGATGATGCTCACGACTTCTGTGAATCCTGCCGATGAGCAGAAAGCAGAGGAAAAAGGGGTTCAAGGGTTTGCACGGAAACCGCTTTCCATCGAAATGTTGAAAAAAATCGTTTCAGAGAACTTCAGCGACTGATTTCAAATATAACTTTGTGTCTTACGTTCAATACGAACCAGGCCATGAAGGAAAAACTGAACTGTATTCTGCTCATTGATGATGATGAGACCACTAATTTCGTCAATACGATATTGATTGAACAGGCGGATTGCGCATCGCAGGTCCGTTCTGTTACAGGAGGTCATGCCGCCCTCGATTATCTCCGATCGGTGGATGCTAATGGAAAACACCCCCAACCCGACCTTATTTTTCTGGATATCAATATGCCGCTCATGAGTGGATGGGAATTTATAGAGGAATACGATAAACTGCTACCGGAACAAAGAGGAAAGGTCCTGGTATGGATGCTTTCCACTTCGAACAATCCAGAAGATAAGGAGCGGGCCATGAGACTTGGAAGCAACGGGTTCATGGCAAAACCATTGACTGTGAATAAACTGATGAATGTAGTACGAAGGTATTTCAGTCATTTATTCGAAGTCTGAATCCACACGATCATCAGAAGGTCCCATCGACCAGTGATACTCGGTTGAATGGAAATCCAAAGCCAAACCCAAAAAAGTAGCCCCTACCAGTTCCCTGATAGGGGCTTTCTGTAGCGAGAGGGGGAATTGAACCCCCGACCTCAGGGTTATGAATCCTGCGCTCTAACCATCTGAGCTACCTCGCCATTTTTTGCGGCTGCAAATATAGTATCTCAACTTCCATCTCCAAACGTA
>JBFHEW010000571.1:0-2598 GCA_041583955.1 Bacteroidia bacterium
CGGTCGCTGCTAGAACATTCGTCAAGGAGCATCATCATCCTTGACGACCAGTACCGCATCATGTGGTTCAACGCCAAGGCGGCCAGAGAAATGCATTCGTTCTTCAACGAGCGGCTCAAAACAGGAAACTCCTATTGGGATTATGTGGACCAAGTTCAGAACAAACGTTTCATCCGCAATTTTCAAACCGCGCTGAAAGGACGTTCCATTAGCACAGAACAGCTTGTAAGAAAGCCTGGTAATCGGAATATCGAAGTGTGGATAGAAGGAAGATTCAGCCCACTTTACGGCAACCGAGGTGTGCCTCGCGGGGTGGTCTACTCGTATGAAAACATATCAGACCGCAAACGGGCTGAGGAGAAGGAAAAGGAACGGGAGTTGGTGCTGCAGGCAGTTGACAACAACAGTTCGCAAGGTTTCATGCTAATTGACGAACAGAGTGATGTCCTGAGCTGTAATAGATTGGCACCATCCATGCTTGCGCTTATTGGCAATGAGCGCGGTTTGCTCGGACATAATATCATTGACAACATCCATCCTAAATGGAGAAAGGAATTCGAGGGTGGAATGAAGATCGCCCGCTCGGGCGGAACGGTATCGGTTGAATTCGACAGCCCGCACGCGAACGGAAAGGTAATTGAAGTCCGATTCACCCCACTAAAAAACAACCTTCGAAAACAGAATCTCGTTTCGGTCTGGTTCTACGACATTACCGATAAGAAGCTGGCCGAAAGGGATGTTCAGCAGTCTGAAGAAAACCTGAGAGCCGTATTCAACAGTAGTTCTCAGACATTTTACCTGCTTGATAGACAACTGAATATTCTTGCCTTCAACCAGGCCTCTGTAGACATCGTAAGAGAACAGTTCGGGTTTGAACTGAAAACAGGTATCAATGCAGCAGACATCAGTGCAAAGGAGAATCTGTTGCAATTCAAAGTTGAGACAGAGCGCGCCTTTTCCGGAAGGAAAGTGCATGTCGAAAAGCATTTCTCATTCAATGGCAAGGAATATTGGTTTGAAAGGCACATCAACCCAGTGATCAATGCGAACGGTGAGATCGATAGGATAACGATCTGGTCCATTGACATTACCGATAGGAAGCTGGCAGAGAAAGCGTTGAAAGAGAATGAATCGAAGTTCCGAAAACTGGCAGGTCTATTGCCAGTTGGAATCTATCAGGTGGATGAGAAAGGGAACACAACCTATGTGAACGACAGCCTTCAGAAAGTGATCGGCACCGGACTCACATCCATTCTCGATGGATCATGGACGCAACACATCCATCCGAAAGACCATCCTCAGGTTAAACGCAAATGGAAAACCATTGAAAAAGAGAAGAAACCATTCTCAATGGAATATCGGTTCATGCGGCAAGATGGCGAGGCGGTCCATGTGCTTGAACAAGCACAGCCCTTGTTCACCCATAAGGGTGAGTACCGTGGGTACCTCGGAACGATAATAGACATCTCAGAGCAGAAACGGGCGCAGAAACTGTTACAGGAAAAGCTGGTTGCAGAAAACTCGCTGAAATTCCGCTCCGATTTCCTTGCCAGCATGAGTCATGAGATACGCACCCCATTGAACGGGATCATGGGTCTGAGCGAAATACTGCTCGACACCAGACTCAATGCCGATCAATCGTCAAAAGTTCAGAACATTCTCAACGCCAGTAAAGACCTGCGCTCGATTGTAAATGATGTGCTGAACCTATCGGAACTGGAGGCAGGAAAGGTGGCCCTGCAGAAGGAGGTCTTCAAGGTTTCTGAACTCATTCAAACCATTGCTGAACGGTTTGAACCGGAAGCCAAAGCAAAAGGCCTATCCGTGTCATTCAATACACCAGGGAATGAGATTGAGCTGGAAACGGACAGGAGAAGGCTGACCCAAGTGCTATCGAATCTCGTCAGAAACGCTATCAAGTTCACCGATAAAGGATCGGTGGCCGTTACCGTGCAGGCAGAAGACACGCATGACCTGGTTTTCGAAGTAACAGATACGGGAGCCGGAATACCGAAGAAAGATCAGACCAAACTTTTCCAGGATTTCTCTCAACTGCAACATACAACGGCCCAGAACCTTGAGGGCACAGGCCTTGGTCTTTCCATCAGCAAAAAACTCATGCAGCTACTGGGTGGCGAGATCGGAGTGGAAAGCTCCCCGAACAAGGGAAGCACATTTTGGATGAAACTCCCTTTGAAGAAAGCAGGTGGGAAGGTGAAAAAGACGGTTTCTGTCGAGAACGGCAAAACGTCAAGATCGGTCAAAGGAACAAACGTGTTGCTAGTAGAAGATAATCTCATCAACCAGCAAGCATTCAAGGTCATGCTTCAGAAAATGGGCTGTAAGGTTGATGTTCTTTCCAACGGAAAACAGGCGGTGGAAAACTTCGACAAGTGCAAGTACGACATCGTTTTCATGGACATTCAAATGCCCGAAATGGATGGATTACAGGCCACTACTGAGATAAAGAAGAGATACGAGAACGTACCTCCCATCATCGGTCTGAGCGGCAACATCCTTCAACGGGATGAACAGGGAAACCTGAAATCGGACATGAACGACCTGCTTTTGAAACCAGTGGTCTCAAACGATATTGAA